>JANORI010000156.1:0-2905 GCA_031415235.1 Acidobacteriota bacterium
CCGCCGCCGTCTACGTGTCGGTCGAGATGACCGGCGCGGGCCGCCTGCGCCACAACGGCGGCGGGTCGCTCGTGGTGGGGCGGCCGTTGCCATCGCCCGAGGCAGGCGTAGTCTCAGCCACAGCCGCAGGCGCCGTGTCGAACGCCACGTTCGACGCGCTCGTCGATCGACTGCTCGCAGCGGGCGTGCCGTGCCGCGTGTCCGACGACATCCGCGTGGACCTCTGGACCAAGCTCACCGCCAACTGCGCCTACAACGCCGTCTCGGCCCTCACGCAACTGCGCTACCGTCACCTCGTCGCCGACGAGGGCACGCGCGACGTGATGCGCATGGTCACCGACGAGAACGCCGCCGTGGCGCAGGCCGATGGTGTGCCGGTCACCATCGCGGCGCTCGCAGACGCCGTGCGCCGCATCGCCGAGGTGATGCCGGAGGCGCTGTCGTCGACCGCGCAGGATCTGCAACTCGGACGGCCCACCGAGATCGGCGATCTCAACGGCTTCGTCGTGCGGCGCGGGCTCGCGCTCGGCGTGCCTACGCCGGTGAATCGCACGCTGGAGGCGCTCGTGGGTCTGGCCGAGCGGTCGCGCGCGCACGCCACGTAGGCCGAGCGGCGCCGACCCCGTGGCCGCCGCGTCGCCTTAGTGGCGCACGGTCGCGTCGCCCGAAAACGTCTTCAGCCGCAGGCGGCCGCTGCCGCCGCCGTTGAGCGTGCCCTGCACGTTGCGGCGGCCCTTGGCGCGTGACAGCGTGAGCGGCACGTCGGTCGTCAGGTCGCCGCTGAACGTGTTGAACGACAGCTCGCCGCGGGCGCTGCCCGGTATGCGCAGCGCGATGTCGCCGCTGAAGGTGTTCACGTCGAGCTCCTGTCCGTCGGGCCACGTACCGGCTTCGACCGCGACGTTCCCGCTGAACGTGTCGAGATCGGCCCGGCCGTCCACCTGGCGCACCGTGACCGGCGCGCTGAACGACTTCACGTCGAGGCGCGTGTGCATCGGCACCTGGATCTCGATGTCGGCCTCGACCACGTTGTCGTTGTCGCGGCGGTCGTCGTGGTCGTTGGCCTCGATGGTGATGGTGGAGCCGTCGGCCTGGATGTCGAAGCGAATCTCGCGGAGTTTGTCGGGTTCTCCCCGCCGCACGGCGTGAATCACCACCTCGTGGCCCTGGGTGCCGCGAATCTCGACCGTGCCCGAGAAGGTCTTGAGGCGCAGCGTGCCGCCGGGCTGGAAGGGAATGGTGCGATCCACTCGCTCCTCGACCTTCTGCGCCAGAGCGGGAACCACGGCAAGAGCGACGAGGACGGCAGCGGCGGCGAAGCGGCGAGCGAGCGTCATGTACACCTCGCATGCCATAGACGGCGCGACCGGCAAAAGGTTTGCCGGGTGACCGGCTGGTCGAGGCGCCGGGCTCTGGGTTGCGGCTAGCTGCCGCCGGCCTTGCGGGGGGTCGTGGATCGCGGCACGAAGCCGCGCGACGTGGTGTTGCGCCACGGCTGCACCGTCTGGTGCTTCGGGGTGCGCGGCGCGCTGGCCGCCACGCCCTCGACCGGCACTTCGACGGCCGCCGCCACTTCGGCCTGCACCTTGCGGGCAGCCGCGGCGAGCACCTCGTCTTTCGGCAGGCAGCACTGTTTATACTTGCGGCCGGAGCCGCAGAGGCAGGGTTCGTTACGCCCCGGTTTGGCTGAGGTCGGAGCGTTCATGTCTGCGAGTGTAGTGCCTAGCTGTCGCGCAGCGCCACCATCGGATCGATCTTCATGGGCGTAGGGCAGCGGCCGCAGCAGCACCTGATAGAGCAGGCTGAAGATGGCCGTGTTGGCGCCGATGCTCACGGCAATCGTCAACACCGCAGCGAGCGTAAACAGGGGCTGCCGGCGCAGTCCACGAAGGGCGTACCGCAGGTCGCGCATGGGCGGTTGGACGGGAACCGTGCCCGTGGGGTTGGAATCGGCCGGCGCCCGAGGCGCGCGCGCTTACCAGGCCGTCATGGCGTCTTCGAACAACGCGGCCAGTTGGTCGGGGCCGGCCGGACGAGGCGAGAGCTTCGTGACTCGGTGCTGCGGCAGGGTGCCTTCGACCAGCGCTGGGATGTCGCTCGTCGTGTAGCCCACGGCCTTCAAGCCGTTCGGCACGCGCAGGCGTTCCATGAACCACGTGATGCGGTCGGCCAGCACCTTCCCGGCGTCCGCGTCGTGCACGCCGGTCACGTTCGCGCCGAGCGCTTCGGCCGCCTGCAGATGCCGCCCGGGGTTGGCCGACGCGGTGAAACGAAAGACCGCCGGCGCGTTCAGAATCACCGACACGCCGTGCGGCCCGAGCGGGTGGTCGGTCGCGTAGCCGGGCGCGCGGTAGTCCTTCACGTGCCCCGACACGGGATACGACATGCCGTGCGGCAGATGCACGCCGGCGTTGCCGAACCCCACGCCCGCGTACGACGCCGCGAGGATCATCTGCCCGCGGGCCTGGTCGTCGCCCGCGTCGTCGAACGCGCGCACCAGATACGCGGCGACGATGCGCAGCGCCTGCAGCGACCAGATGTCGCTGATCGGATTCGACCCCTGATACGCCGGCCGCACGGCGGGCCGGGCGGGCCGTGGCCGTGACGTGTAGGGGATGGCGGTGAACGACTCAATGGCGTGGCTCAGGATGTCGAGCCCGCTCGCCGCCGCCACCTCCGGCGGCATGGTGCGCGTGTTGTCGGGGTCGAGCAGACCCAGCGTGGGCTTGAGGCGCCGGCTCGCGATGCCGGTCTTGGCGTGCAGCGCCGTGAGGTCGAAGATGCTCACGCCGGTGGTTTCGCTGCCGGTGCCGGCCGTGGTGGGAATGGCGAAGAGCGGCTTGAGCGGTCCCGGCACGGGCAGCGCCTTGCCGATGGGGGCGTTCACGTAGTCCAGAAAGTCGGC
>JANORI010000157.1:0-15405 GCA_031415235.1 Acidobacteriota bacterium
CGATCACGAAGTTGTCCGACGTGATCGAGCGCAGGCTCACGGCATCGGCCGGATAGCTCTCGCTCGTCCAGTGCCACTGCCCGGGCTCGTCGGTGTCGGTATCGCCCGAGCGATGCACCAGGCCGTTCTCGCGCAGGATCACCAGCACCTCCTGCACGTCGACCGTGCCGAACGTGTCGGTGCCGCTGAACGGCAACTCGAACGCGGCGCACTTCACGTGGTCCACGAGGATGTGCAGGTTGTCGGGGTTCACGAGCGCGTGCTCGGGCGAGGCGTCGAAGAAATACGACGGGTGCCTGGCCACGAACTGATCGATCGGCGCGCTCGACGCCACCATCACCGCCGCGGACCGCGCCGAACGCCGCCCCGCGCGGCCGGCGCGCTGCCACGTGGCCGCGATCGTGCCGGGATAGCCCGCCATGATCGAGACATCCAGCGCGCCGATGTCGATGCCGAGCTCGAGCGCGTTGGTCGAGACCACGCCGCGCACCTTGCCCTCGCGCAGGCCCTTCTCGATCTCGCGCCGGCGCAGTGGCAGGTAGCCGCCGCGGTAACCGCGGATCTGCTCGGCCATGCCGGGTACCGTCTCGAAATCCTCTTTGAGATACGTCGTGAGGATCTCGGTGGCCAGCCGGCTCTGCGCAAACACGATCACCTGCAGGTTGCGGCGCAGGAACTCCCCCGCCACGCGCCGGGACTCGGCCAGGTACGACCGGCGGATGCCCAGCTCGCGGTTCACGACCGGCGGGTTCACGAACACGATGAACTTCTCGCCGCGCGGCGCCCCGCTCTCGCTGATGTGCGAGAACGGCCGCTCGGCCAGCCGCTCGGCCAGCTCGCGCGGGTTGGCGATGGTGGCCGACGAGCAGACGAACTGCGGATCCGAGCCGTAGTGCCTGGCGACACGCTGCAGACGCCGCAGCACGTTGCACAAGTGGCTGCCGAACACGCCGCGATACGCGTGCAGCTCGTCGATCACTACGTACTTCAAGTTCTCGAAGAGCTTGGCCCAGCGCGGATGGTGCGGCAGCACGCCGGCATGCAACATGTCGGGATTGGTAAGGGCGATGTGCGCCCGCGCCCGGATGGTCTTGCGCGCGTCGGCCGGCGTGTCGCCGTCGTAGGTGTGCACGCCGATGTCCTCGGCACCCTCGGCGCTGATGAGCGCGGTGAGCTCGTGCAGCTCGGCCATCTGGTCCTGTGCGAGCGCCTTGGTCGGGAAGAGATACAGCGCGCGCGACGACGGATCCTTCAGGATGGCGTCGAGCACCGGCAGGTTGTAGCAGAGCGTCTTGCCCGACGCGGTGGGCGTCGTGACGACGATGTGCTCGCCCGCCGACACGCGCTGATAAGCCTCGGCCTGGTGGCAGTACAGCTGGCGCAGGCCACGCTTTTCGAGGGCCGCCTTCAGCCGCGGATCGAGACCGTCTGGATACGGCTCGAACTTCGCCTCGACCGGCGCGAGCCGCCGCACCGCCGTAATGACGCCGTCGGGCGTATCGGCACGCTCGAGCCACGGGCCTGGCGCCAGGTGTTCGAGCGCGCCCCGCAGGGCAAGGTCCTTGCGCTCGACCGTGGACGACGGCGCCGGAAGAGAAGAAGGCGGCTTCCTTGACATGCGCAGTTTCGTGAGTGCTTGCGCATCGTACTCGCCCGGCGAAAGACGATCAACAGGCGAAAGTGGGGGCCGATGTACGAACGTCGCCCGCGATTCGCCTCGCGTCCGCGTCACCGGGACTCACGGTGCGAGTGGCGGTTCACACAGCGCCCCCGACAGCCACGAAGCGTTCACCTCGCGGGTCGCTCGCAGTCGCTGCGCAAGGAGCGCCATGCCCCGGGATCTGGTCGCCACTACGCCGTCACCCGTTACCTGCGACCTCGCCTCCCTTCGATCCGCACGTTGATGGTGATGAATATGTTACTATCGGTGCGTCGTGCTTCGCGTTCGAGAATATGTCCGAGCCGACGGATCGATCCCGTACAAGGCATGGTTCGACCGACTCGATCCGCATGCCGCCGTCAGGGTCGCGACGGCGGTGGCTCGACTGAGCTTGGGGAATACGTCCAACGTGAAGTGGTTCGGCGGCGGCCTGGGCGAACTCCGGATCGATTGGGGTCCGGGATACCGCGTGTGTCTGGCGAGGGGCGGCGACGCGGTGGTCCTGCTGTTTTGTGGTGGCACCAAGAAGCGTCAGCAAGTGGACATCGAGACCGCACTGGTACTCCACGCGGAGTACAAGGCGCGCAAGAAACGGTAGGCGACCATGGCGTTGACTCGAGACTTCAAGCAGACGGTCGTGGAACGGGTTCGGCGTGACCCGAAGTTTGCGCGCGCCCTGCTGGACGATGCGGCCACGCTGTTTCTCAACGGCGAGCCGGAAACGGCCCGCTTGCTCTTGCGCGACCTTGTCAACGCCACGGTGGGCTTCGAGGTCCTGGCTCGCCTGACGGACAAGCCCGCCAAGAGTCTGCATCGCATGCTGTCCAAGAGTGGAAATCCCAGCATGGACAACTTGGCCGCCATTTTCGACGCCGTCAGGCAGCGGCTGAAGGTCGGTCTCAGGGCGCAGACGGTGAGGGCGGGTTAGCCTGCTCATTGGGCGCATTCGATGTATACGAACCCGTCGGCATTGACCTTGGCGGTCGGGCTACCGCACGACCTAGTTCGCAGCGTGCCTTGCCCGTACAGATTGTCGTAGGTGAAGAACAACAACCGGCCCGACGAATTGCTCAGCATGCCCATGGCTGTCCAAGAGTCGAAACCCATGGTCTTGAGCACAACGATTGATGGCCGACGTTCGCCCGCAGCGGTGGCGGCACACCGTAGTGGTTCCGCGAGATCATCGAGATCGTAGGCCGGCCGTCCCCATGCGCCCGGCTGCATCAACCGGCCACAATTCTGCGGCTCTGGACCTGTGATGCTTCCAACACGCGCAAGCAGGTCTTGCTCTGGGTCACGGCGGATCACCTCGAAGCCGAGACCTGGCTGGGCGCCGGCGTCGACGACCGCATTCAGCGCCACGATCAGTAGCCACGCCGTGCGCATGGTTCGTAGTCTGGTCAGGCTAACTTTACAGGTGGAGCGCGCCAAATGCCGTTGCGGCAGGCACAAACTCAGGGCTGGCGAGCCCCAAGGCGACGGCGGCGACGGCGATTTTCGCAGCTTGCCGTGAAGCGGTCAAGTGCGTGGTTGAACCGTGTGGGTGGTTGAACCGCCGCGGATTGCCGGAGTGAGCCGCGCGTCAACCGGTCGATTGGCGCGGGCGGTCTAAACCACGAATCACCGGGCATGTGCGGCCGGCGCCGTTCTCTCGGCGGCAGGACGCGAGTTCGGCATCACTCCGGATGTGTCGCGCAGTGGCGATCTATCCTGCCCTGACGGTTGTCCTGCCCCTATAATCCAACCCGTTGGCACTGACTCCCGGCTCCCGTCTCGGCCCCTATGAGGTGACCGCGCTCCTCGGGGAGGGCGGCATGGGCCAGGTCTACCGTGCGACCGACACGAACCTGAAGCGCCAGGTCGCGATCAAAGTGCTGCCTGCGTCGCTGGCTGGCGACGCGGATCGCCTCGCGCGATTCCAGCGCGAAGCCGAAGTCCTCGCGGCCCTCAACCATCCGAACATCGCGCAGATCTACGGACTCGAGAAGACCGCGGACTTCACCGCACTGGTGATGGAACTGGTCGAGGGCGACGATCTGTCGCAGCGGATCGCGCGCGGTGCGATCCCGATCGATGAGGCGTTGCCGATCGCGAAGCAGATCGCCGAGGCGCTGGAAGCCGCGCACGAGCAGGGCATCATCCACCGCGATCTCAAGCCTGCCAACATCAAGGTGCGAAGCGATGGCATGGTGAAGGTGCTCGATTTTGGTCTTGCCAAAGCGCTGGCTCCGGCAGGAGCCGGCGCGACGGCGGACGTCATGGACTCGCCAACCATCACCTCCCCCGCGCAGGTGACTGGCGTGGGCGTGATCCTCGGGACGGCGGCGTACATGGCGCCGGAGCAGGCGCGTGGGAAGGCGGTGGACAAGCGCGCCGACATCTGGGCGTTTGGGTGTGTCCTGTACGAGATGCTCGCCGGGCGGCGAGCCTTCGTGGGCGAGGATGTCGCCGAGACGATTGGCGCTGTGATTCACAAGGAGCCGGACTGGACGCGGCTACCGGCGACGGTCCCACCCTCACTCGTCACGTATCTCAAGCGGTGTCTCCAGAAGGACACCAAACAGCGCGTGCAGGCGATAGGCGATGTGCGCCTCGCACTCGACGGCGCATTCGAGACGGCCGCGTCGTCGTCGGCCACCGTGGCAGCGCTGCCCGCACGTGCCACACCGCTCGCGTGGATCGCGGCACTCGTCGTCGCGGTGTTGGGGATGATCGCGATGGCGGTGCCCACCGTGCGGCATCTGCGCGAAGCACCGCCACCCGCGCCGCCCGAGACGCGCCTCGAGATCAACACGCCCGCCACCGATCAGCCCACGTCGTTTGCGGTCTCGCCCGACGGCCGGCAGATCGTCTTCGTGGCCTCGGGTGATGGTGCGTCCCGCTTATGGCTGCGGCCGCTGGCGACGACGACGGCGCAGCCCCTGGCGGGCACCGAGGGGGCCACGTATCCCTTCTGGTCGCCCGACGGCCGGTCCATCGGCTTCTTCGCCGGGGGCTCGCTGAAGCGGCTCGATCTCGGCGGCGGCGCGCCGCAGACGCTGGCGCCAGCCGCCAATCCGAGCGGCGGGACGTGGAGTGCGGATGGCGTCATCGTGTTTGGACCGACCGCGGTGGGTCCCCTGAGGCGCGTGTTGGCCACCGGGGGCGCGGCGGGACCGGTGACGACGCTCGGCTCACAGCAGACGGGCCACCAGTGGCCGCAGTTTCTGCCGGACGGCCGCCGGTTCCTGTTCTACGTGGACGGCGTGCCGGACACGACCGGGATCTATCTGGGCGCGCTCGACGGGAACGCTCAGACGCGGCTGACGCCCGCCGACAGCGCCGGCGCGTATCGGCCCGAGGGTGCTGGGCCCGCCGGACCGTCTCGCGGAAGCGGCTGGCTGTTGTGGGTGCGGGCGGGCACGCTCGTGGCCGAGCGGCTGGATCTCGCGCAGGCAGCGCTCACCGGCGCGCCCGTGACGGTAGCCGACGAGGTTGGCACCGTCTCGGTGGCGGCGACTGGGCTGGTGGCCTATCGGGCGGGGACGGGCAGCCAGCGGCAACTGACGTGGTTTGACCGGTCGGGCACCGTGCGGGGCACCGTCGGCGACCCGGATGGCAACGACCTCCAAAATCCCAAAGTGTCCCCCGATGGCCGCCGTGTGGTCGTGGGCCGTAGAGTGCAGGGCAACTCGGACCTCTGGTTACTGGACGGCGCCCGCATGAGCCGGTTCACGTTCGATCCGGCTCCCGACCTGAGCCCAGTCTGGTCACCAGACGGCACGCAGATCGCGTTCCGATCAAACCGGGCGGCGAGTCGATTTGACCTCTACCGGAAGCTCACGAACGGCACGGGCGTGGAGGAGCGGCTCGTGGCCTCCGATCAGAACAAGACCCTGCCAGTTGGTCGGCGGACGGGCGCTTCCTGTTATATCTGAGTAACGATCCGCAGACGGGCGGCGACCTCTGGGTCGTGCCGATGGTAGGGGATCACACACCGTTCGTGTTCCTGAAGACCCCCTTCCGTGAGGCCTCGGGCGCGTTCTCGCCAGACGGCCGGTGGGTGGCCTATATGTCGAACGAATCGGGGCGGAACGAAATCTACCTGCGGCCGTTTGTTCCGCCTTCGCGCGACGCTTCGGCGGACAAGCCCGGCGCGGCGGGCACGGCCTCGGGGGCGGCTGGGGGTCAGCGACTGGTGTCCGCGGCGGGCGGCATCTATCCCGTCTGGCGGCCCGACGGCAGAGAACTGTATTACCTGAACCCGGCGGGCGCGATGATGGCGGCGCCGTTCACTGTCACCGGGACCGCGCTCGAACCGGGCGCCCCGGTCGTGCTCTTCCCCACGCGCATTTACGGCGGCGGCGTGGAACAAATTGGACAGGGTCGGCAATACGACGTGGCCCCCGACGGGCGCTTCCTCATCAACGCAGTAATGGACAGCGCCGCCGCGCCGATCACGCTCATCCAGAACTGGCAGCCTGACGCAAAGAAGTAGCTTGGCGCCGGATAGGTCCCCGAAAGTCGCCAAGGGACTATCCAGCCCAGTCGTCACGGCCCAGAACGCCAGATCGCCGTTACTCGTGACTACTGCACGCCACGTCGGTCGCTGCAGCAAGGATATCGATGCGATCGACAACGCTATCGCACGGTGAACCGCCGCGTCTCGCTCTCGACGACGCCGCCCTCGCGGTCTTCGGCGATCACCTTCCAGAAATACACGCCGCTCGGCTCGAGTCGCGCCGCCGTCGATACGACAGCCGTCGTTCCCGTCAACGTCCGGCCGATGTAGAACGTCAGCAACGCCCCAGGCAGAATGGCGATCGCGACGAGGATCAACAGCGCCCGCCGGTGCTTCAGGCCCGTGAAGAACAGGACGAGGAACAACAGGAGCAGGAGGAACGCGATGAAGCCTGCATAGGCGACACTGCGTGTAATCGGCAACGACGGCTCTGCGACGGCGGTGCAAGTGTTGAAGTCGAACACGCGCGCGGCGCTCCAGACACAGTGCCGGTACTTGACCGAGCCGCCGGCGGCATCGACGACGTTCGTCCAGGTGAACCGCACGCTTCCGCCGAGGTCACTGTTGTCGTCGGGCGCTCCGAGCCCTGGCACCGGAGGAGGCGTGTGACGCTCGATCCGTTCGGTCGCCAGATACGTTGCGGCAAACCCTGCTTCTCCGGTCGCCATGACGTCCTGCACGCAATTGGCCCTGCGATCGGGATCGACGATCGCGCTGCAGATCCTGTCCGCCTGCGCTTGCGTCATCGGCGCTTGCGGGGCCACCGCCGTCGACCCGCCAGGCACTTGCGGCGCGACGCACGACGAGGGCGACTCCATCGGCCAGCTGTCAATCGTGAAGGCGGCCGTCGAGATCCCGGGTTCGTAGTCGAACACCGAGCTGGTGTCGGTCACTCGCCACGCGTCGGCGAACGTCTCGTACAGCGCCTGATACCGCTGCGGAAGTCCGGCGGGTCTGGATCCGAGGCCTTTGCCGTCGGGCAACGCGGGCAACCAGCTGCCAGGAACGATGGCGCCCATCACGCCGTCGATGGCACGTGAGTGGCGCACGTCGATGTTCATGTACCAGATCTGATGATGGGTCCAGAAGGCCGGCGTCACGACGACCACGGTGCCGCCGGGGTATTCGATCTGAATGCCACCAGCCGCAGTCGTCGGAACGATGCGGCCTCCCGATGCTAGGCGAATCCCCGCTCCACTCATCGTCGTCGGGTTGCCGTCGATGCGAAGAATGAGACCACCGCCCGGCTGCGCAGCCGGAGCGGCTTCGACACGCACCGGGCGAAGCGCCGGCTGATACGTGACGCGATGCGAGCCGACGCGTACCGCGACGGCAGTGTTGACGCTGACGCACGAGGTCAGCCCCGTATACGCGTTCGGCCCCAGGGGACCGGCGGTGGTGACGGCCGTCTGCCGTGCCTGCAGCTCCATGCCCTCGTCGCGCAGCAGCACGAACTCTCCGGCGCTCTGGAAGTCGTAGTTGACGCCATCGACCGTCGTGATGTGCGGGTCGCCCTCGGTGTCCGGATTGCCGCCGACGATCCAGCGGCGGACGGTCTCGATGTCCACCTTGCTGAGCGGCGGTCCGCCGCAGGGCATGAGACCGCTGGGACAGCGCTCGTCCAACACGTCGGGATCAGCCGGGTTGTCCGGATTGGACATGTCGTACGGCTCGTCTGGATCGTACGGGTGTGCCAGCCGGCCCCTGTCGGTGATGCGCCCGAGCAGATAACTCGTCGCCGGGTCAGTGCCCGCATAGCTCGACGCGATCGCGTGCGATCGCGTCAGGCGTCGAGCGCCCATAGGACTCTCGTCTTCCGCGAAGTTCAGTGAGGTGCCATAGCTCTGATACGGGGGATATCCGAGCCCGCCGTGACACTCGATGCAGCCCTTGTTGAAGACGCGCTGGACGTCGGTGTACGTCGGCACGGCGTCGGCTGCGGGCAGCGTCGTCAGCACCGTGTCCACCATCGGGATCACTTTGTTGCAGACGTCGGTGGAACTCGTGCCAGTCGCAATGCCGAGACTCGTCTTCATCTCGGCCGCGATGGCGTTGGTGTAACCGCCAAACAGGTCGGCAAACGTATACGTGCGCGACCGTCCCCGCACGCCCATCGACCATTTGTCGACCGACACGCCCAACGGTTCGAGGAAATAGCGGAACAGCGCCACCGGTGCGGAGTTCGACGGGTCCTCGCGGTCGACGTAGATTCCGTTCATGACCGTTCTGTCGTCGTACCCGGCGTCTCTGAACCGACGGAAGACTTCCTGCCGGAGGCGCTCCAGCGTCACACTCGTCCCGGCAACCGTCGTCAACCCGAAACGCTGAATGAGCCCCTCGACGATGGGAGGTGGCGGCGGGTACACGTACGGATCGACTGTGCGGTCGAGGAGGATCTTCTCGATGTCCGCCTTCCTTCTCGGCAGGCTGAACGAGCGCAACCGCGTGTCGTCGTACACCTGATCGAAGTTCGTCAGACCGTGCCGCGAGTTGAAGAAGGCGAACGCCGCCGTCGACGCCGCCGACAACGCTGGCGAGCTCGTGATCGTCTGCGTGTCTCCGAGTTCGGATCCGCCGGCGATCGTGATGCATCCTTGCGCGAGTGCGAGCGCGATCGGCCGCACGTCGATCGGCGCGTTCCCGGTCGCAACAGGGTGACTCAGTATCTCGTCAGCGACCCGCTGCGGGTTCGGGCCCGTCGTGAGGCGATCGAACAGCTCGACGCCCCGTCCTTCGTCGCTCATGGGTTGAGCCGACTGATGGAGCGTCAGGAACGCACCGCCACGCTCGACCGAGGTCGCCGTGCCCGTTCCGGCCGCGCGATTGAACTCGTATGCGGTCGTGATCGCGGCCACCGACCCTGACGGAGCGGGCTCGGTGATGACGGGTGGACCCGCCGGGTCGAAGCCCAGCCTGATGCGACCGTCGTCGGCCCCGCCGCTCGTCAGTCGGGTGATCTCGTGCGCCATCGGCACGCCCGGGGGCTGCAACTCCAACTGCTCCACGATCGACCTGACGGCCTCGTTGATCTGCCACGTCCAGAGGTTGAAGAACGTCCGGAATGCCGCGGCTTCGACCGATCCCTGATAGATGCGATCGCGGTTGAACGCGAGCAGTCCGCCCCAACTGTCGTAGGTGTCCCAGTTCGGTTTGTTCTTCGCCTTCACCGTGCCAGGCGTGAGCCCGTCGGTGCCCGGCGTCGTGCCGCGATTGAGCACGTTGCGCGTCGAATGGCACGCGAAGCACTTGGCGTCGTCCGCCGTGACGCCACGCGTGCGGGCGGGGAACCGGAGCACCTCGGGCGGCCCGGGATCGATCACGTCGCCCATGGGATCGATGTCGGCGAGCACGATCTCGTGGAACCGGAAGTTCTTCTGCACGGCGTCCCACTGCATGTATTCGATCGCGTTCGGGTGTGCGCCGGGATAGGAGCTGTGCGTGGTCATCCCGACCGTGAAGACACGGAGCGCATCCTCACTGGGCATCAGAATCCGCGGTGAGTCAGCCGTGCCCGTCTGCAGGCTTTCCGATCGGGACATCAGGAGCCAGTTCTGCTTGAACTCCTGCGGTAAGGCGTTCACGAACCGCGCCGGCGAGCTCACGTCGGGATGCGCGGTCAGGTAGTCGTTGAGTCCGCCGGGGCCGTCTGGCGCAAAGTTGGTGATCTGCGTGATGGGAGTCGTGAGAACGAATTCGGCGCGCACCGATCGCAACGCGTCCATCGTCACCATGCATGTCGCCGCGGCACCGGAACAGTCGCCACCCCAGCCCGAAAACGTCGAACCGGCGCCGACCATCGCGGTCAGTGTCACGGCCGTGCCACTGGCGAAGCTCTCGTTGCAGTCGACGGCGCCGTTTCCGCACGCGATTCCGGTCGCCGTGATCGTGCCCGTGCCGATGCCGGTGGGCATGACTCTCAACGAGGGGCCGGCGCACGCCGCGAGCAGGAACGGAACGGCCAGCAGTGGCATGAACGCGAGCGTGCGATGCCGGTGACCGCCGGCCGACTCCGGCGCTCCAGTTCGACCGAGTGGCGTCGAGATCATCACACCCTCCCCTCGCGGCTCAGAATCCAGTCCACGAGCCGAGCCACCTCGGCATCGGACAGCAGCGCCCAGTGCGGCGGCATCGGCCTGCCGCCGGTAATCGCCGTCCAATTGCCTTCGCCGCCCTTCTTGACCTTCTCGATCAGCTTCTGCCGCGCCGAAGGGTCGCCTCGGTACTTCATCGCGACGTCCCGATACGCAGGCCCGTTGACCTTCTTGTCGACGCTGTGGCATCCGAGGCAGCCGGCCTTCTTGGCCAGCGCCTCATCAGCGCGAGCTGCCCCGGGGCCGGCGATCAGCATTACCGTGGCGCACACGGATATCCAACTCGCGCTCATAGACCCTCCTTGGTCGATGACTCCGCCCAGGCCGGCGCGAGTGATCGCGCTTTGTCATCACTAACACTAACGACGTGGAATGGTAATCCGAACGAGTTACACGTATCTGGGAGCCAAGCACTGTGTTCGGATGACCGCAACGGCTGGGGTAACACCCCCCGAAAGTCGCGCAGGGACGATCCTGCGGCCAGTCGTCTGTCAACCTCGACGCTGCGGCGCGGCGCCGCGCTGGGGCGCCGACGGCAAAGAACTCTACTTCCTGGCCCCCGACGCGACGCTGATGGCCGTGCCGGTCACGGCCGCGGGCACGTCGTTCGAGGCCGGCACGCCGGTGGCGCTCTTTCCGACCCGCATCGTGGACGGCGGGACCGTGACGATCCAGCGGCCGCAGTACGCGGTCGCGCGCGACGGCCGGTTCCTGATCAACCAGCCGGTGGCGGATGCCACCACCGCGCCGATCACGCTCATCCTGAATTGGCGGCCGCCGGCGAGCAAGTAGCGTCGGTTGGTGGATTAGTCCCCGTAGGTCGCGCAGTGGCGATCTATCCGGCCCTGACGGTTGTCCTGCCCCTATAATCCAACCCGTTGGCTCTGACTCCCGGCTCGCGTCTCGGCCCCTACGAAGTGACCGCGCTCCTTGGCGAGGGCGGCATGGGCCAGGTCTACCGCGCGACCGACACGAACCTGAAACGCCAGGTCGCGATCAAAGTGCTGCCGGCGTCGCTGGCGGGTGACGCGGATCGCCTCGCGCGCTTCCAGCGCGAAGCCAAAGTGCTGGCGGCCCTCAACCATCCGAACATCGCGGCGATCTACGGACTCGAGAAGACGCCGGACTTCACCGCCCTGGTGATGGAACTGGTCGAGGGGGACGATCTCTCGCAGCGGATTGCCCGCGGCGCCATTCCGCTCGACGAAGTGTTGCCCATTGCGAAACAGATTGCTGAGGCGCTCGAAGCCGCGCACGAGCAGGGGATCATCCATCGCGATCTGAAGCCCGCCAACATCAAGGTGCGGCCGGACGGTACGGTGAAGGTGCTCGACTTCGGCCTCGCCAAGGCGATGGACCCGCCCGCCGGGTCGTCGCCCCACGTGTCACAGTCCCCCACCATCACGACGCCGGCGATGACGCAGGCGGGGATGATTCTCGGCACGGCGGCCTACATGGCGCCGGAGCAGGCGAAGGGGAAGACCGTCGACAAGCGCGCCGACATCTGGGCATTTGGCGTCGTCCTCTGCGAAATGCTCACCGGCCAGCGACTGTTCAGCGCCGAGACGATTCCCGAGACGCTCGCCCATGTGATGACGCGCGAGATCGACTTGGGCACCCTGCCGACGACGACGCCTCAGCACATCCGAACGATGCTGGCGCGATGCTTGGTGAAGGAGCCGAAGCAGCGCTTGCGCGACATCGGCGATGTGCGCCTCGTGCTGGAGGGCGC
The DNA here is from genome assembly GCA_031415235.1 of Acidobacteriota bacterium. Lineage (GTDB taxonomy): Bacteria > Acidobacteriota > Vicinamibacteria > Vicinamibacterales > UBA2999 > CADEFD01. The sequence continues at coordinate 11,985 of JANORI010000157.1, forward strand.
GTTCGAGACACCCGCGCCGCAGGCGACGTCATCAGCCACTGCATTGGCATCGCGCGGACGACGTCCCTTGATCGCCGCGCTTGCCGTCGCCGTGCTGGGACTCATCGCGCTCACCGTTCCCACGCTGCGGCATCTCCGCGAAACGCCACCGCCTGAGACGCGCGTCGAGATCGTCACGCCCGCGACCGACCGGCCGACGGACTTTGCGCTGTCACCCGACGGACGACAGATCGTCTTCGTGGCCTCGGGTGATGGTGCGTCGCGCTTATGGCTGCGGCCGCTGGCGACGACGACGGCGCAGCCGCTGGCGGGCACCGAGCGGGCCATGTATCCCTTCTGGTCGCCCGACGGCCGGTCCATCGGCTTCTTCGCCGGCGGCTCGGTGAAGCGGCTCGATCTCAGCGGCGGCGCGCCGCAGACGCTGGCGCGAGCCGGCAATCCGGGCGGCGGGACGTGGAGTGCGGATGGCGTTATCGTGTTTGCACCGGACGCGCTGAGTCCCCTGCGCCGCGTGTCCGCCACCGGGGGCGAGGCGGCGGCGGTGACGACACTCGGGCCGCAGCAGCAGAACCATTCGCAGCCCTGGTTCCTGCCAGACGGCCGCCGGTTTCTGTTCTATGCGCGTGGTGCGGGCGATGCGGCCGCGATCTACCTGGGCGCGCTGGACGGTGGCCCCCCGACCCGCCTGACCCCGGCCGACGGCGCCGGGGCGTATCTGCCGTGGGCGGGGAGCGAAGGTGGCTGGCTGCTGTGGGTCAGCGCGGGCACCCTGCGGGCCCAGCGGCTCGATGTCGAGAAGGCGGCGCTCACGGGCGCGCCGGTCACGCTGGCCGACGGCGTGGCGGGCGACGGTCCAAGAAGCGCGATCTCGGTGGCCGCGACCGGGCTGATGGCGTACCGGACAGGGGGCGGCCGCCAGCGGCAACTCACCTGGGTGGATCGGACGGGGACGGCGCGCGGGACCCTCGGCGAGCCGGACCCCACGCTCCGTGGTCTCAGCGTGTCCCCCGACGGGCGGCGCGTGGCCGTGACGCGCATCGTGCAAGGCAACGCGGACCTCTGGTTACTGGACGGCACCCGCACGATCCGCTTCACGTTCGATCCGGCTCGCGACCTGGACCCAGTCTGGTCACCAGACGGCACGCGGATCGCGTTCCGATCAGACTCGGCGGCGAGTCGATTTGACCTTTACCAGAAGCTCACGAACGGCACGGGTGTTGAGGAGCGGCTCGTGGCCTCCGATCAGGTGAAGATCGCTTACAGCTGGTCGGCCGACGGTCGCTTCCTGCTGTATGGCACGAGCTCGGACCTCTGGGTGCTCCCGGTGGCCCTTCGAGAGCCTCAGGGCCATCCCGAGCAAGGTCGAGGGATGGAAGGGGATCGCACGCCGTGGGTGTTTCTGAAGACCCCCTTCGTGGAACGCTACGGCCAGTTCTCGCCGGACGGGCGCTGGGTGGCCTACCAGTCCAACGAATCGGGGCGCAATGAAATCTACGTGCGGCCGTTTGCGGGACCTACGGGGTCCGGCGCGAGCGCCACGGGGGCGGGCGGGCAGTGGCAGGTCTCGTCGGCGGGCGGCGACTTTCCCGTCTGGCGGCCCGACGGCAAGGAACTGTATTACCTCGATCCGGCGGGCGCGATGATGGCAGCGGCGATCGCGGTCACCGGGACCACGCTCGCGCCGGGCGCGCCGGTGGCGCTCTTCCCCACGCGCACCAGTGTGGGCCAAGGTGAGATTGGTCGGCCGTACGACGTGGCCCCCGACGGGCGGTTTCTCATCAACACGGTGCTGGACGAGGCGGCCGCGCCGATCACGCTCATTCAGCATTGGCAGCCTGACGCGAAGAAGTAGCTTGGCGCCGGAAAGGTCCCCGAGAGTCGCGCAGTGGCTATTCTGAACCTCCAGGATGAACGACCTCCAATCCGAGGACGTCCTCGAAGGGGTCGAAATCGCGGTCGCAGTGGAGCAGCGCATGCGAGTGCTCGAGACAGAACGTCGCGATGAGGCAATCGATGGTCTTCCGGACGGTCCGCCCGCGGGCACGCAGGCGGCGATAGTTTCGCGCAGCCGCCTCCGCCAGAGCGGTGCCGCCGGTGTCGAAGATCTCGAAACGGCGTAGTCTGCGAAGGACTTGAGCGGCGGCGGCATCGGTCGAGACGCCCTGGAGCACCTCGCACACAGTGAGGTCGAGCAACCCGAGGCGCTGGCGCTCCGACTCTCGATCGAACCACTCGACTTCGGGTGTGCTGATGCCGTTCAGGTAGTCGACCCAGACCGTGGTGTCGACGATCACCACGTGGTTACCGGTCCGTTCCGGTTCGGCCGAGCCGGCTGGCGTTCAGGTCCCCGGTCCACTGCACCCTTCCCCGTAGTCTTCTAATCGCGCGCTGACCGCGGACGTCAACCAGCATGCGCAGACCCTGTTCGACCACGGCGCGTTTGGTGGTCGCACCGCTCGCCCGCATCGCCTCGCGCATCAGGTCGTCGTCGATCTCAATGTTCGTCCGCATCGCTCCTCCATGTGTAAGGATCGCCGATTCATGTGTAGGTGGCAAGCGGGATCGGCTGGCCGACCGGCGGCAGCCCAAGTGACCAGGCTTCGCCTTGGGGCAGGGCGCGGCGGCCCTCTATTTCAGATCCGTCGCGCCGATGCGGGCCAGTAGCGTCGCGCCGGCGCCACCATCGACGGTGAGGTGCTGATCACCACGGACACGAACATGCGCGCGGTCGCCGTCCTTGCCCGTGTGCCTCACCGGTGAGACGATGAGACATGGCTGAAGTCACCGTCCGAGAGTTGCGCAACGACGGGGGCCGTGTGCTCGATCGCGTCGTCCGAGGCGAGTCGCTCACCGTGACTCGCGATGGGCACGCCATCGCCGAGCTCAGACCGCTGGCGCGGCGTCCGCTTCGCGCCGCTGCGCTGCTGAATCGATGGCAGCGCCTGGCACGCGTCGACGCGGCACGGCTGAGAGCGGACATCGACGCGGCGTTGGATGGGTCACTGTGACGACGCCCACACGCACGCGGCGAGCACGGCGGTCAGTGCCGTGTCGCGTACTCGCGCGTCACACCACCACCACCACCACCACCACCACCACCGACGACACGAGCCGTCGCACAGGGTGTATCTATCCGCCCCCAGGACGGCCTGGCGGGACCGGGAACAAGCCAGTCCTGCGCCGTGATCGACGGGAATCCAGCCCGCGCGGCCGTCCGGTCATATACTCCATAGCCATTGGCTCTCGCTCCCGGCACCCGTCTCGGCGTCTACGAGATCACCGCCCAGATCGGTGAGGGCGGGATGGGCGCCGTCTATCGCGGCACCGACACGACGTTGAGCCGGCAGGTCGCGATCAAGATCCTGCCCGACGCCTTCGCGTCTGACCCCGAACGCCTGGCGCGGTTCGAGCGCGAGGCCAA
>JANORI010000158.1:0-1669 GCA_031415235.1 Acidobacteriota bacterium
GCACTGACCGCCGGGCGGCCGGGACCACTGATCCTGCATCTGCTGGCCCGGCCGGGACAGTCGCGCTGGCGGGCGCGGCGGCAGGCGTCCCCGTGAGCCCTGCGCTGCCGACAGCGACCGTCGCGGCCGGGCTCGCCACCACGAACGCATCCCCGACCTGCCGCGCCGGGTCCACCACCGTCAGCCGATACGTGCCTGCCATCGTGAGGACGGTCGCCGGTGCCATGACCTGCACCTGCGTGTCGCTGGCGCCGGGCAGGACCGTCACCGGGTGCCCGTCCACCGCCACGAACAGGTCAGGCCCCAAGCCGGTGCCGCTGATCGTCAGCACGCCCGCGTCGGGCTGGAGCGTGACGCGGTGGATCGTCGGCGTCGCGGGCGCCTGGGCCGACATGAACGACGGGAACACGAACGTCGCGCACACGACGGCCGCAATGGTGAACTCGGTGCCTCGCATCGTAGCCTCGCAATCAGGCAGTGGCGGGCCAGCGCGAAGACCACCGCGGCAGTCGAGCCCTGCGCGATGGTATCCCTAATGTGGTAAGGGTGCCCGCGGTTCTGCAACAGCATCACCCGCGGCACGGGAGAGCCCGGACGAATGGTTGAGGAGCCCGGCGACCTACGGAACGACCCAGCCCCGCGCGAGCCAAGCGGCCTTGGTGTCGTCGGCCATTGCGCCGAGATCCACGCCGTCATCGGGCTTGTAGACCTGCGACCAGAGCAGCGACAGCCCCTCTCTGATTGTTTCCCATCCAAGCAGAGCCATCGTTGAGGGTGCGCAGAGTCTTGCCATTAGTGAGTTCGGACACAGAAACCCGACGCGCCCTGGTGGTCGCTTCAGGATCTCCGACGTCTGGTGGTGCCGGTGCCCGAAGTGAGCATCGGCACGGTCACGGCGGGACGGCCATCGAGTTCAAGGTGCCGTCGCACCCGGGCCGCGTGTTCTCGGGGCGCCTCGCCCGCAGCGCCGGCTCGCTCGATCAGCGGCCGCGAACCATGAGCATCGAGGTGGACGTCACGAATCCCGGCGCGCTCGCACCGGGAGTGGGTCACGGTGAAGAAGGGCGCCGCGACGGCGTCGCGAGCGGCAGCTCGTAGTCCTCGAGCAGTGCGGTGCTCCAGAACTCCGGAATCGCAGGGCGGGCCGCGAGTGCCGCGGGTTCCGTCTTCGCGCCGGTTTGGCCCGCCGGCTGCGAGTTGAGAGCGATCCCGAGTGCGAGGCAGGCAAGCGCTGCGACCGCGGGTCGGGTGCGCCCGCTCATTCCGCGATCGTCTTCCAGTTCTTCACGAGATGTTCGGCGGTGCGCCACGCTAGCGCCTGAGCAGTGAGCGTCGGGTTGTGCGCTCCGCTCGTGCCCATCACCGACGCGCCCAGCACACCCAGATTCGGCGTCTCGTGCGAGAAGCCGTAGCGGTTCACCACGTTCGTGTCGGCGTTGTCGCCCATGCGCGTGCCGCCGTAGGCGTGCGTGTTCACGCCCATCGTGCCGAGCGGGCCGCGCACGATGTCGATGGCGCCAGCGGCCCGGTACCAGAGCTCCATCTTGTCCTGGATGAAGTCCGAGATCTTCCGCTCGTTGTCCTGGTAGTCGGCGGTGATGCGGCACACCGGGAAGCCGAGGGGATCCTTCACGACCGGATCGAGGTCCAGGTAGTTGCCCTCGTACGG
>JANORI010000159.1:0-3614 GCA_031415235.1 Acidobacteriota bacterium
TGACACCGCGACCGCCATTCTCCTGGCCCTGGCCACCGATGCGGTGCCGCCGCTGCAGACGCTGCGGCGCGATGCCCCTCCCGAGTTCGTCACGCTGGTCGAGCGCGCGCTCGAGAAGGACCCCGAGCGACGCACGTTGACGGCTCGTGAGGCGGCTCGAACGATCGCGACGTATCGCGACAAGACGGCGGCACCGGCGGCGCCGTCACGCTGGCGAGTGTTCCGACGGCCGATCGTGGCGATTCCCGCAACGGTGGCGCTCCTGGCGGTTGTCGCCGGCGCGTCGGTCTTGGGAACGAGGCTCGCCAACGAGCGCTGGGCCAAGTACACCGCGCTGCCGGAGATCACTCGCCTGGCCGATCGGCAGGACTTCATTGCGGCGGTGGACCTCGCCAAGCAGGCCGAGGCGTGGCTCCCGGGCGACCCGGACCTGGCAGCGCTGTGGCTGCGGATTTCGAGGACGGTCACGCTGGAAACCGATCCGCCCGGAACGGAAATCTCATACACGCGATACGGCACTGACGAGCCATGGCGCGTCGCCGGTCTCACGCCGTTGCAAGGTGTGCGCGTGCCCGCCGGGTTGTTGCGCTTCAAAGCCGAGAAGGCCGGATTTGACACCGCCGAAGATGTCGCGGGCATCTACGGAAGCCGTCCGTCGTTTGCACTCGTGGAGTCTGGCAAGGCACCGGAAGGAATGGTGCGCGCAACGCCCGTAAGCGAACCGTATTCGATCTACGTCTTCGGTCTCGAGACGCCGCGAGTCAGGTTCGACGGTTTCTGGGTCGATCGCTACGAGGTGACCAACCGCCAGTACAAGACGTTCGTCGATGCAGGTGGATACAAGCGCAGCGAGTGGTGGCAGCATCCCTTTGTCAGGGACGGCAAGCCGTTGACGTTCGATCAGGCGATCTCTTCATTCGTCGACGCCACGGGTCGCCCGGGGCCGGCCACCTGGGAGTTGGGAACCTACCCGTCCGGCGCGGCGGACCTCCCGGTGACCGGCGTCAGTTGGCACGAGGCCGCCGCCTACGCGGCCTTCAAGGGTCACGCGCTTCCCACGGCGTATCACTGGTACTGGGTTGCTTCTCAGTTGCTGACCGGGTTCGTGATTCCGTTCGGCAACTTCAACACCACCGCGCCGGTACCAGCTGCCGATACCCGAGCGCTGCACCGCTTCGGCGCCTACGGCCTGGCCGGCAATGTGAAGGAATGGACGTTCAACGCCGCGCCCGGCGACCGCCACTACACGCTGGGTGGCGGATGGAACGAGCCGCCGTACATGTTTCGGGATACTGACGCCAGGTCGTCCTTCGACCGCGGACCGAACATGGGGTTCCGCACCGTCAAGTACGACCAGAACGACCAATCCGTGGCGGCGGTGAGCGGCGTTCTGCTGCCGCCGTCCCGCAGCTACTCGACCGAGAAGCCGGTGGCCGACGCCGTCTTCGACGCGTATCGGCGGCTGTACTCGTACGACAGCGCGGAGCTGGCTGCGAAGGTCGAGTCCGTCGACGATGCGAACCCCGACTGGCGGCTGGAGCGGGTCACATTTTCCGCGGCGTATGGCCAGGAACGCATGACCATGTACTTCTACCTGCCAAAGCAGGGCCAACCGCCGTATCAAACGGTGCTCTACATGCCAGGGTCGGGCGCCTGGGACACGCACACGACCTTCGCCCAGGCGAATCCCCCATTTTCGTTTTTGCTCAGAAGCGGACGCGCTGTCGCGTTTCCGATCTACAAAGGGTCGTACGAGCGTTCCAACGACGAGTACAACGGCGGCGACAAGCTGAAGTCCACGAATCTCTGGCGCGACTACGTGATTTATTTTTCGAAGGACATCCGCCGGACCGTTGACTATCTGGCGACGCGGCCCGACATCGATGCGGGAAAGATCGGCTTCTTTGGCCTCAGCCGGGGGGCCGCATTGTCGCCGATGATGCTCGTGCCGGAACCGCGCATCAAAGTGGCGGCCCTGTGGATCAATGGGTTGTATCTCGAACAGATCGCCGCGGAAGTGGACGCGATCAACTTCACGCCGCGGGTGACGATTCCCGTGCTCCAGCTGAACGGACGGTACGACTACAACTTCCCTGAGGAGAGTTCGTCGCTTCCGTTCTTCAACACCCTCGGGACGCCTGCTGACAAGCGGCGGCGCGTGGTCTACGACACGGGTCACAACCTCCCGCCCAACGAGGCGTTCCGCGAGACGATCGACTGGTTCGACCGTCATCTCGGGCCGCCGCGCTGAGTTCCGACGTTCCGGGCTGGCTCCGTCGGCAGTGGCGTGTCGAGGTCGACGATCCAGTTGACGCCGTCCACCAGGCGAGGCATCCTCGCGAGCGGGTACGGACTCGCCCAGCTTCAGGGAGGTGTTCCATGCGACGCGTGATCACACTCGGCTCGCTCGTGTTCGCTGCGGCAATCGCTGCCGCCACCGCCGCGTGCGGCAACCGGGCCGGAACGCTCGAGGCCGCGCGTGAGGCGCTTGGCGCCGACATCACGCGCTCCCTCACCATCGAGGGGTCGGGCCGCTGGTATCAATTCGGACAGTCGCCCGGCGCCGCGTTGCCCTGGCCGGCGTTCGACGTGGCGAGCTACACGGCGGCCTTCGACTACGAGACGCCCGCCGCTCGCGTGCAGATGACCCGTCTGCAGGTCGTTGAGCCGGGGCGCGCGCGGCCGGCACCGGTCGAGCAGCGGAACGATGCCTTCGTCAGCGGCGCCTCCGCCTGGAATCAGCCGGTGCCTGCGCCGGGCGCCTCAGGCGCGTCGCCAGCCGCGCAGCCGCAGCCGGCTGCCGTCGAAGAGCGCGTCATGGAGGTCTGGACGACGCCGCACGGCTTCCTGAGGGCGGCGACGGCAAACAACGCGACGTCCGAGCCGGTCGCCGGCGGATCGACCGTGCGCTTCACGATCGGCGGCACGCACCGGTATGTCGGCACGATCGACGCCGCGAACCAGGTGACGCGCGTGGAGACGTGGATCGACAACCCCGTGCTCGGCGACACGCCGGTGCAGTTCACCTATTCGGATTACCGCGACTTCGGCGGCGTCCGCTTCCCGGGCCGGATCGTGCGCGTGCAGGGCGATCATCCACAGCTCGAGATCACGGTGAAGGCCGTGACGGCCAACGCGCCCGCGTCGTTTCCAGTGCCGGCTGGTGTGGCCGGCGCCACGGCGCCGCCGGTGACCGTCACCGCCGAGGCCCTCGCCCCCGGCGTGCACTATCTGCGCGGCGGCAGCCACCACAGCGTCGCCATCGAGCAGCAGGATCACGTCGTGGTCGTGGAGGCGCCGCAGGTCGAGGCACGGTCCCTGGCCGTCATCGCCAAGGTCAAGGAGCTCGTGCCCAACAAGCCGATCCGCTACCTCATCAACACCCACCATCATTTCGATCATTCTGGTGGCTTGCGCACTTACGTGGACGAGGGGGCGACCATCGTCACGCATCAGTCCAACCGGTCGTTCTACGAAAAAGCCTGGGCCGCTGCGCGCACGCTCAACCCCGACCGGCTCGCCCGCGCGACGAAGCCGGCGCAGTTCGAGACGGTCGGCGACGCGCACACCCTGACCGACGGGAAGCGATCGATCCAGATTCACCGCCTGGTGGG
>JANORI010000160.1:0-9548 GCA_031415235.1 Acidobacteriota bacterium
GCGGTTGATGAAGACGCCCTTGCCGTAGAGCATCGTGCCCATGGCGCCGTCGCACACGAGCACGCGCGCGGTGAGCGCGTCGAGAAAGGGCGGCCGCGCGGGGCTCAGCGGTCCGACTGCGGAGCCGTGACGCCGTCCGGCGCCGGCACGAGCAGCTCCGTCTTGTCCCACACGAAGTCGTCTTTGCTGTAGACCGCCAGTTCGTAGTCCTTGCCCATGAAGATGGCCGACACCGGGCAGGCTTCCTCACAATAGCCACAGAAGATGCAACGGGTCTTGTGGATCTGGTAGACCGCGGCGTACCGGGGACCGGCCATGACCGTGCCGTCGTTTTCGGCGGCCTCCATATAGATGGCGTCGGCCGGGCAGGCCACCGAGCAGAGGCCGCACGCCACGCACTTCTCCATGCCGTGCTCATCGCGCATGAGCACCTGCTTGCCGCGGTACCGGGGAAACATCGGCACCTTCTGGTTCGGGTAGTCCACCGTGATGGGACGCCGGAACAAGTGCTTGAACGTCAGCGCAAAGCCGTTCATCAACGGACGAATCATGCCGCTCCCCTGTCGGGACAGGTCCACGCCCCGAACCCTGCAATTGTAGCATCGGGCGTGCAGTTTCGAGAGAGGACCGGGCAGAGCCGGACGCATGCGCTACCATGAAGGGAGCCCTGCCTGGAAACGCTTCCGGCATGCCGACCGTATTAAGGGATCGAGGAGACCGCACCGTGGATCAGCTCGAACGACAGCCCGATGACCCGGCCGCCGCCGCTGTGACTGGCGATCCGCCGGAGACACCGGCGGGAAGTGCGCCCCTCGTGGCCACGAGCGTCACGGCCGTACCCCTGACTGGATTCGACGCGGCCGAGCCGCTACCCGGCGGCCACGCGTTCTCCGCGGCGCCCGCCAAGCCGACGACCGCCGAGCGGTTTCAGGCCTGGCACGACGAGTTCTGGGCCTGGGTGAAGACGCTGGCGTCAGCCGCCGTCTACGCCACGCTCATCGTCACCTTCGGTTTTCAGGTGGCGCGGGTCGAGGGCCTCAGCATGGCGCCCACGCTCGACGATCAGGACCGCCTGATCGTGAACAAGCTCGTGTATCGGCTGTCGTCGCCTCGCCGCAGCGACATCGTCATGCTCTACTACCCGCTCAACCCCGACAAGTCGTTTGTCAAGCGCGTCATCGCCGAAGAAGGCGACCAGGTGCGGATCGTCGACGGCCGCGTCTACGTCAATGACGTGCCCGTGCCCGACGACTACGTGGCGGAGGAGTACCGCAGCCATGACGACTGGGGCCCCCAGGTGATTCCGGAGGGCTACTACTTCGTGATGGGCGACCACCGGAACAACAGCTCCGATAGCCGCCACTGGGGCATGGTGCCGAAGAAGTACATCATCGGCAAAGTGCAGGTGCGCTGGTGGCCGGTGCCCCAGGCGCGCGTGTTCTAGCGCGGTGTGCCCTCAGCCCCCAAGCCGTCCGAACCGGTGACCCGGTACAGCCAGGTCTCCACGGTCCTGCGCCGGGTCCTCGTCCTGAACCTCGGCGTGGCGGTGGCGAAGGTGGCCTTCGGCTGGACCACCGGATCGATTTCCATCCTCTCAGACGGCCTCCACTCGTTCACCGACTCGGCCTCGAACGTCGTGGCTCTCGTCGGTGTGCGCCTGGCGAGCCGGCCGCCCGACGACGACCACCCCTACGGGCACCGGAAGTTCGAGACGCTGGCGTCGGTCGGCATTCTGCTGTTCCTGCTGCTGGTGATGGTGCAGGTGTTGATGGCGTCGGTGACACGGCTCCGCGACGGCGGTGCGCCGCACGTGTCAGCCGCCAGCTTCATCGTGATGCTCTTGACGCTCGCCGTGAACGCGGTCGTCGTGGTGTACGAACGGCGGGCCGGGCGCGCCTTGGTGAGCGAAGTGCTCATGGCGGATGCCCGTCACACGACGAGCGACACCCTCACGTCGGTGACCGTGATCCTGGCCCTCGTAGGCGTCTGGGCCGGCTACCCGAAGGCCGACGCCCTGGCGGCCCTCGTCGTCGCGGTGTTCATCGGCTACGCCTGTTGGGGCATCTTCGACGAGACGTCCCGCATCCTGGGCGACCGGATCGTGATCGCCGAGTCGGACGTGAGTGACGTCGTGCTGGCGGTGCCGGGCGTGCTCGGTTGCCATCACGTCCGGACGCGCGGCTCGTCGGACCACGTGTTTCTCGACCTGCACGTGTGGCTGGCCGGCGAGATGCCGCTCGTCGAGGCGCACGCGCTGTCGCACGTAGTCAAGGACCACGTGATGGCGCGCTTCCCGCAGATCAAGGACGCGGTCATCCACGTGGAGCCGCCCCCGGATCAGCGCGTCTAGCACTCCGGACTTCCGTCCGCTCTCCCCCTGCGTGGCGGCATGCACCAATTGCAAAAATCGGATCTCACCCCCCTGTTCCGCCATCGGTCCTCCTCGGATATTCACGCCCTTGCGCGCCGTTATCCACTGGCACCGAATCCGCGTATCGAGGCTCCGGGGCCGGCGATAACCGCATTCGGCCGACAGTTTCGGAGGCAGCGATGGAACGACAGATGGATTTGACGTGGAACGGGGACTTACCGACATGGCGGGCGCGCGTGCGCAACGTGGGGCTCGCGGCAGCCGTCGCCCTGGTGTTCTCGCCGCTGGCGATGCCGGTCGCCGATCCCGTGACGGTCCAGGCCCAGGGCGTGCCCGACCCTTGTGACTTCGCGACCAGCGGCGGTTTCGTGGTCAACCCCGCCACTGGCAAGAAGGCCAACTTCGGCGTGCACGGCGGCTGCAAGAACGGCGACTTCTGGGGCCACCTCAACTTCGTGGACCACGCCAACGGCTACCACGTGAACAGCGTGGATGTCACCGCCTACCTCGCACCGCTCGGCGTGACGTCGCCGGTGCGTGACGTGTGCGGCATCGCCCAGACCAACAACCCGGCTGACCCCGAGTTCATCTATTTCCGCGCGCGCCTCGTCGACAACGGCGAGCCCGGCGGCCTCGATCGATTCGCGTTGAAGCTCGGGGGCACGGCCGTGCCGTACGAAGTGCCGCTGCTCACACTGGGCACCGCGCGTCCCGGCGGGAACGTCCAGCTGCACTCGCCGAATCCCTCGACGGTTGTGCTGCCGGCGGTCGACGAGACTGCGGCCTGCGGCAGCCTGACGTTCAACGTGACACCGCCCGAGTAGGTCCGCAGCGGCGGGCAGGCGGACCCGCCTCCGCCTCCCGCCGCACGCTACTGCTCGAGGCCGGGCTTCACGGCGGGCTTCGACAAGACGTCCCCGGGCTTCCCCAGAATCACCACCGAGATCACGGCGGGCTCGCTGTCGCTCGCGTTGGCCGCAGTGCTGTGCACCGAGCCCATTGGCTCGAAGAACGACTGCCCCGCCTCGAGCACGCGCGGCGGCTCGCCGTTGATCGCCCACGAGATCTTGCCGCGTACGACATAGCCGAACGTGGGGCCCGGATGCTGGTGTGCCGCCGAAGCCGCGCCTGGCGGATACGTCACCTCGAGCATCGTGCCCTGCCAGCCCTCGAACGCCGAGCCGAGCGGATGCGCGCCGAGCGGCCTCGAGGTGGAGCCCGCCCGAGCCTGACCGGTTGCCCGCCCTCCGCCCGCCGTCGCGTCCCGAGCCGTCACGGCTCCGGCCACCGCCATCCATCCTGCCTGCAGCACCTGTCGACGATCCATGGGCACGCCCCTTTGCCTGGGAACGCTACCACTAATGCGCCGCCGCGTGCTGCGCGACCTCTGGCGCCATCCCGCCGTTACGCGTCGAGCGTCCCGGCGCGCGGTCGCGGCGCAAGCGCGCCCGTGAGCAGCGGCTCGTACCAGGCGACCGTCTCTCGCAGGCCCGCTTCCACCCGGTGCTTGGGCGTCCAGGCCAGCACGCGCGCCGCTTTGCTGATGTCGAGCGCCTGGTCGGGAATCTCGTGCACGGCCTGGTTCAACACGACGGGCTCGAGCGACGACTTCCCCATCACGCGCAGGATCAGCGTGACCATGTCGACGACGCTCATGCACTCGCCGCTGCCAAAATTGAACGCCTGTCCGGCAAAGCCGGCCTCGGCCATGCGCTCGGCGAGCGCGAGATAGGCATCGACGGCATCCCGCACGTAGAAATACTCGCGCACGTACTTGCCGTTGCTCCGGATGATCGGCGCCTCATCCCGCAAGGCCGATCGAATGGTGCCTGGCACGAGGCGGTTGAAGTTCAAGTCGCCGCCGCCAAAGAGATTGCCGCAGCGGGTGATCGTGACCGGCAAGCCGTAGGTATGGAAGTACGACAGGGAAATCAGATCGGCGCACGACTTCGAGACGTCGTACGGAAAGCGGCCTTGAAGTGGCGTCTCTTCGGTGTACGGCAGGATCTCCTGCTGGCCGTAGGCCTTGTCGCTCGAGGCCACGACCACCCGTTGCACACGCTGGCCGCACGTGCGGGCTGCCTCGAGCACGTTCCACGTGCCCCGGATGTTCGACTCGAATGTCGAGAGGGGGTGCCGCGAGGCCACGCCGACGATCGTCTGCGCGGCCAGATGGAACACGCTGTCGACCTCGTGTTCGTTCATGGCCCGCACGAGCAGCGGGTAGTCCTCCAGCTCACCGCGCACGATCACGCACCGCGACAGCGCGTCGGACCTCGCAAAGTGGCTGCCGGGCACCCAGTCGCGCACGAGCGCCACCACCTCAGCCCCGCGGCGCACGAGTTCGTCGCACAGCCACGACCCGAGCAGGCCGGTGGCACCGGTGACGAACACCCGGCGATTGGCCCAGGACTTCACCACACCTTCCACGGCGCACCTCCACTGGCCCACAACGACTCCAGGAGCTGGCGCTCCCGGACCGTGTCCATGGGCTGCCAGAAACCATCATGCCGGAACGCCATGAGCTGTCCGGCGCTGGCCACCTGCTCCAGCGGGTCCTGCTCGAGCGACGTGGCATCGTCGCTCAGATAGTCGAAGATCCCCGGCTCGAACACGAAGAACCCGCCGTTGATCCAGCCTTCCCCGGTCTGCGGCTTCTCGGCGAACTCGCGCACGCGGTCGCCGTCGAGAGCCAAACTGCCGAAACGCGCGGGCGGCCGTACGGCAGTCACCGTGGCGAGCCTGCCGTGCGCGCGATGGAACGCCAGCAGCGCCGTCATGTCGATGCTGCCCAGGCCATCGCCGTAGGTGACCATGAACGTGCCACCCGACACCAGGGATTTGAGACGGCGCACGCGCCCGCCGGTCATCGTCTCGAGCCCCGTATCGACCACGCTGACCCGCCAATCGGGCCCGTTGGCGGTGAGCAAGTCGCGCGAGCCGTCGCGCATGTTGATGACGAAGTCGCTGTGGTGCAGGAAGTAGCTGGCGAAATACTCCTTGATGAGCTCACCGCGATAGCCGCACGCCACGACGAAGTCGTTGAGCCCGTGCGCCGCGTAGATACTCATGATGTGCCACAGAATCGGCCGCCCGCCGATCTCGACCATCGGCTTGGGCCGCGTCACGGTCTCTTCGGCGATGCGGGTGCCTTTGCCTCCCGCCAGGATGACTACTTTCACAGTCGCCTCCGTTTCACGTCCGCTGGCGCACCCATCGACCGCCTCACTCGCTCGAGAGACGCGGGACCGGCAGGGGCAGCAGGAATTGCCCGCCGCGGGCACGGTAGGCGGCCTGTTGCCGCACGATCTCGCCGCTGATGTTCCAGGGAAAGATGAGCGCGAAATCGGGCTGGCGTTCCGCGAGAGCCTCGACCGGCAGGATCGGCACCCCCACACCCGGCACGAAGCTCCCGACTTTGAGCGGATTACGATCGACCGTAAACGCGACGAGGCGGCTGTCGATGCCGCAATAGTTGAGCAGCGTGGTGGCCTTGGCGGGCGCGCCGTACCCGGCCACCGTCTTCCCCTCGGCGGCGAACCGCTCGAGCATGGCGACGAGCGCATCGCGGTTGGCGGCCACCTGACGCGCAAACCCCGCGTAGCGCGCGGGATCGGCAAACCCGGCGGCGCGCTCCGCAGCCACGGCCTGGACCACGGCGTCGCCGTGCGCGCCCCAGGCCGCGGGGTGCCCGAAGTGGGCGCGCAACGACCCGCCGTGAATCGGCACGTGGTCGACGCGCGCGAGCGACAGGCCGGCGGACTCGGCCAGCCGCATCAGTGCGCCCACCGAGAAGTACGAGAGATGCTCGTGATACACGGTGTCGTACTCGAGACGCGAGAGCAGCTCGCCCACATACGGCGCCTCAACGATCACGAGGCCGTCGGGCACGATCATTCGCCCGGCTCCGGCGAGGAATCCGGCCGGGTCGTCCACGTGGGCGAGCACGTTGTTGGCCATCACGGCCTTGGCCGGGCCGTGCGCCTCACGCAGCTGGCGACCTGCCTCGGCGTCGAAGAAACGAGCCACCGTATCGACGCCGCGTCCACGCGCGATTTCGGCGACGTTGTGCGCCGGTTCGACGCCAAGTGTGCGGACGCCGAGCGCCTGGAACTCGAGCAGCAGACTGCCGTCATTGCTGGCGATGTCGACCATCAGGTCGCCGGGCGCGGCGCCGAGCAGTTGCACGACGTGCGCGGCGTAGCCGTGGTTGTGCGCGGCCATCGTCTCGGACATGCCCGTCAGGTACACATAGTGCGCGAAGAGCTCGGTGGGGTCGATGACGTCCGGTGTCTGCACGAGCGAGCAGCGTTCGCACACACACACGTCGAGCGGGTACTTCGATTGCGCGGCGATCGCCTCGGCCGTGCGTGGCAGGTTGTTGGCCAACGGCATCGGTCCGAGCGAGAGAAAGGGATCGGCAAGGGGCGCGCCACACGCGCGACATGCTTGGCGTCGACTGTATCCGCTCATCACCCGTGCCACCTCATCCCGAATCCCGCTCGTTCCGCCCGGCGTGCAGTTCCGCGCAACGCCGACGTCGCCCACGCGCTCGCCGCTGCCACGAGGGACGACTATTGGTTTTCGGCCGTTCGAGGCGCCGGGCGTAGGGGCCACCACAATGCCGCCACCGCGGCGGCGCCCAGCAGCAGCACCGCCGTGGGTGACGGGGCGCCGTCGAGAAACGGGACGTACTGTGGTGCCGTCTTGCCGATCACGGTAAGCCAGGGCAACTCGAGCCCGCCTACGAAGATTCGCACGAACGATTCGGGCACGCTCTCGCGCGCCATCGCCAGCGTCCAGGCCTGCGCCACGGCCACCACGAGCACCCAGCGCCGCGCGACCGCGGGCATCCGCTCGAGCACCGGCACCGCGTAGAGAAAGCAGAACGGCACGAGTGGCAGCAGATAGCGAAGGCCCGTGTTCCACTGCAGGCGTGCAAACTGATTGGCGCTGCAGAAGAGCAGGAACCCCAGAGCGAAGACCGCAATCACCACGGTCTGGCGCGGGCGCAACCACGCGGCCGGCATGACGTACGCTCCGGGGAGCGCGAGGGCGAGAATCGGCGCGAAGGCAAACAGGCCGAAGCGCAGATCGAAGAGGTTCGCAAGAATGAGGTCGGGCTGAGGCCAACTCATGCCGCTGAGGCCCTGGACGCTGTACTCGGTGGCCGGCATCAGCGACTGCGGCACGGTGAGGGGGCTGCCGAAGGCCCACCACTGATAGCCGAGCAGGAGCGCCATCGGCACCGCGGCGGCACCGCCGAACCAGGTCGTGCGATACGCCAGCGTCGACACCAGACTGCGGGAATCGCCCGACGAGCGGCGCGTCTCGAACAATGCCCACCAGCCCAGAAACGCCGCCGGCACGACGCCGCTGTAGTCAAGCGCCACTCCGACACCACCGAGCAGTCCGGCCACGGCCAGCGTGAACGGAGTGGCGGCGCGCCGCCAGAGCACCACGAACGCGGCGAACACCACGAGGCCAAGCAGGTGGTTGTGATTCAGGTACGCGGCGCGAAAGAACAGGGGCGTGGCCAGCACACTGAGCGCGCCGTACATCGCGGCACGGCCCGCCGGCATTCCCAGCCCTGACAGCACGCGCAGCATCAGCCAGGCCAGTAGCGCCGTTGCCGGCGCCATCAGCCCCACTGCCGACGCCGCCGCGGCCACGCCGAACTTCAGGTCGAGCCCTCGTTCGCGCGCCTCACGGAAGAAGCGCTGCCGGTTGGGCCGGGGGTCGTCGTACACCGCCGCTGGCGGCGAGGGATTCGGCGCCAGTCTGCGCTTGGCCGCGGCCTCGGCGGCCGCCAGCACGGGCCGCGCCATGACGAGCGGCGCGGCGGCCAGCAACGAGGCGCCCGGGTTGTTGTTGATGAACGCGCGTCCCGACGGCGCGACGAAGATATCCGGGTGCAGACCCGTGTATTCGTCGACGGCGAGCGTGCCGTGTTCGGCCAGGCTCAGCGCGGGATACAACTCGCGGGAGATGTTGGTGGCAAAGTGCAGCGCCAGCACGATCCACACGCTGACGACGAGGCGCAGGGCCAGTCTGGGATCACGGCTCGACATGCGCCACGCGCGTCAGACTGAACACGCCGCCATCGGGCATCGTCGCCACGGCGACGCCCGCGTCGTCGGCGACAACCTCGCCGCTACACGGATCGGGGTCGCGTTCCCACTGCGCCCGATCGGTCCAGCAGGACGTGGTGTAGGCGCCGGGCGCAAGGCCGTTGAACGTGAGGCGCCCCCCGCGTGACGCTCGCACGACGACTGCCAGACGGTCACCGGGATTAATCGCCGCGACGGGCTCGAAGGCCTCGTCGTCCGACGTCGCCCCGATGCGCACCGCATCCGGCCGCAGCGCCCGGAAGTACTGCCGCAGATACCAGCCGGTCGCAGACAGCTGCGCGCGCAGGCCCGGTGGCTGTCCTGGATCGAGGATGAAGTAGTGCGCGCCGGTGTCGCGGTCGGGCCACGAGAGCGCGAACTGCTGCCAGGCCGACACGTTGCCGAGCGTGAGATCCTGGTGGAGTTCCTTGGCGCCGGCGCCAATCATCTCGAGCATGGCCGAGGCGACACCGCGCTGCCGGGACGCATCGCCGATCGCCGAAATCACTTCGCGGGTCGCGCCCGAGTAGCGGTGGTACGACAGCTCCTTCAAGTAGGGACGCACCGCGGCGCGCTGCCACATCGGCTCGAAGTACCGCAGTGCCCGGCCGGCATCCGTCGTGGCCGGCCCGACAAAGGAGGGCGTGAACCCGGCCGCCGCGAGCCGCTCGGCCGCGGCCGCCGTGGCATCGGCCAGGCGCTCGGGCGACCAGGTGGGCGTGTTGTCCGGTTCGAGCATCACTTCCCAGGTGTCGGGCACGAGGCCGTGCACATCGCGGAGGTGCTCGTACACCGCCACCACGAACTCGGCATACTCGGCCGGATTGTCGTGGTGATAGGTATAGCCCCGGCAGAGCAGGTTCGTGAACGCGGTGTACTGCACGTTGAGCCACAGGTGCTCGCCGCGCGCCTCCAGCCGTCGCGCCAGCGGTAGCACCGACCCGCGGACGTCGTTGTCGAAATCGGTCCAGATGAAGCCGCCCGGGTCGATCGCGTTCGGGTTGTTGTTGTCGTTCACAGTCGAGTAGCGGGCACAGCGCTCCTCCTCGCGGCTGATGCGACCCGCG
>JANORI010000161.1:0-4356 GCA_031415235.1 Acidobacteriota bacterium
CACCTGCGCCAGATGCAAGCCGCTTGGCCGATCGTAGCTGGCCATGAGTCCCTCGAGAGCCGCCTGCACGTCTTCCTTCGGTTCGTCCGACAGCAGCTTCATCAACATCTTGGGCGTCAGCGGCTCAGGGGACGCGTAGACGAGCGCCTCCACGATGGCCTGCAGCTGCGCCAGGTCCATACGCGGGCGCGCGTCGGCCTCGGTGACGGGGTCGACCGCGGCGCCGCTTTCCGTGCCGGGCCGAGATCCACCTTGCGGGTCCTCACCCTCGTTGGCCTCAGGCGCGATGGTATCGTCGGGCATCTCGTCGCTCATACGTCCTCGTTCAACTCGGCGTCCGCATCGGTCTCGGGGTCCGCGTCGGCGGGCTCGTCGTCGGACCGAAGGGCGTGCACCGATGGCGGCGGTACGTCCTCGGTCGCCTGCCGGTGCGCGTTGTACTCGTCTTCCGGATCGTGAATCGGATGCGGGGCGTCGCTCGGCCGCGCCCGTCGATAGATCCGAATCGCACCGGAGCCGCCGGGCTGGAACGCGCGCACCAGTTTCAGGCGAATCATCTCGAGCACCGCCAGGAACGTCACGATCAGCTCGGCGCGCGACGCTACGTCGTCGAAGAGCGCTTCGAACCCGCACGCCTCGGTGTCCGACAAGCGCCCCAGCAACTGCTCGATTCTCGTCTCGATCGACAGCTGCTCTGGCGGCAGCACCACGTGCGGCTGGTCCTTCGAACGCTCGAGCACCCGACGGAACGCCGCGAGCAGGCCAAACAGGTCCACGTCGAGCTCGGGTTCCACCGGCTCGCCGGCAATCTCCTCGACGCGCGCATCGGGCCGCGTCCACTGTGCGTTCCGCAGCGTCTCGCGCTCGTGCAGCAACTCGGCGGCTGCCTTGAAACGCTGGTGATCCAGCAAGCGCTGCACGAGCAGGTCTCGCGGGTCGATCTCATCGCCCGGGTCGGCCGACGCCGTCTCCTGGCGCGGGAGCAGCGACCGGCTCTTGATGTGGATGAGCGTGGCCGCCGTGACCAGGAACTCGCTGGCCACGTCGAGGTTGAGCTCCTGCATCAGGTTCAGGTATGCGAGATACTGCCCGGTGATGAGCGCGATGGGAATGTCGTAGACACTCACTTCGTTCTTCTTGATCAGGTGCAGCAGCAGATCGAGCGGCCCCTCGAACTGCTCGAGGCGCAGCGGAATCGAGTCGAGCTGCGACTCGAAACCCTCGCCCGCCGAGGCCGCTGGTTCGTCGTTAGTAGACAAGCTTCACGGCCTCGCGCACGCGCTGCATCGTCTCGACGGCGGTGACCCGCGCCTTGCGCGATCCCTCCATCATGACCTCGCGCAGGTAGCCCGGGCGCGCGAGTGCCGCGGCACGCCGCTCGCGAATCGGCTCCAGCCGCGCGTTCACCGCTGCGGCCAGCTTCGTCTTT
Organism: Acidobacteriota bacterium; assembly: GCA_031415235.1. Lineage (GTDB taxonomy): Bacteria > Acidobacteriota > Vicinamibacteria > Vicinamibacterales > UBA2999 > CADEFD01. Next base: position 1,430 of record JANORI010000161.1, read on the forward strand.
ACCTCGACGTCGCCGACACGCCCGGCCTCGTAGCGCGCCTTGAGGTCGGCGACCTCGTCACGGTTCGGGTTGAAGACGTCGTGAAACGTGAACACCGGGTTGCCCTCGACCGTGCCGGGGATGTCGGCCCGCACGCGCTTCGGATCGGTGTACATCTGCCGCACCTTCTTTGCCACCGTGGCGGCATCGTCGGACAGGTCGATCGTGTTCCCGTAGCTCTTACTCATCTTCCGGTTGTCGAGCCCCGGCAGTCGCGGCGTGTTCGTGAGCAACGACTGCGGCTCGACCAGCACCGTGCCGTAGAGGTGGTTGAAGCGGCGCACCACCTCGCGCGACAGCTCCAGGTGCGGCACCTGATCCTCACCCACCGGTACCACGCTGGCGTCGTAGATCGTGACGTCGGCGGTCTGCAGCAGCGGGTAGCCAAGGAAGCCGATGCTGCTCAGGTCGCGGTCGGCGAGTTGATCCGTGAGTTCCTTATAGGTCGGCACGCGTTCGAGCCACGGAATCGGCGTGACCATCTGCAGCAGCAGGTAGAGTTCGGCGTGCTCGGGCACGAGCGACTGCACGAAGATCGTGCTGCGCTCCGGATCGATACCGCAGCCGATCCAGTCGGCCACGTTGTCGATGGCGTTGGCCACCAGCTCGGCCGTCTCCGAAAAATGACTCGTCAGCGCGTGCCAGTCGGCCACGAAGTAGAAGGCGTCGTACTCATCCTGCAGCGTCACCCAGTTGTCGAGGGCACCGACGAGATGTCCGAGATGCAGTCGTCCCGTCGGACGCATGCCCGACACCACGCGTTTCGTCGTCACAATAACCAGTCCAGGATGAATGACTGCACCGGGCGCACCACCTGGAACAGCACGCCCGACAGCATCAGCGCGTAGAGCACGAAGATGCCATACGGACGAATGCGGTCGATGACCGAGGACATCGACGGCGGCAGCACGCCCATCAGGACGTTGCCGCCGTCGAGCGGCGGGATGGGGAACATGTTGAACACCGCGAGCAGCACGTTCAGCACCACGAACATGCCGATGCCGTAGGCCGCCAGACCGAGTTCGCCGTCGGCGCCACGCATGAGCGCGAAGACCACGGCGCCCGCCAGGGCCATCAGGAGATTGCTGGCCGGCCCGGCGGCGGCAATCAGCGCGAAGTCGCGCCGCGCCGCGCGCAGATTCCTGAAGTCGACCGGCACGGGCTTGGCCCAGCCGATGAGCGGCAGGCCGGTCGTGATCGCCACCAGCGGGAAGACCAACGTGCCGACCGGATCGATGTGCACGAGTGGATTCAACGACAGGCGTCCGAGCTGGCGCGCGGTCGAATCCCCCAAGCGGTCGGCCGCCCACGCGGGCGCGGCTTCGTGCACCGTCAGCGACACGACGAGCACGGCCAGCTGCAGTGCGATCTGAAGAACATCCACGTCCGCCAAAGCGTACAAGCGTACCACAGGCCGAGACCTGCCGACATCCGTGCCGCCATGGCGTGCGCGGTTGGTCAGGACGGCGTGGACTTCCGGGCGAAATGGGTCAGCAGTGCATCGGCACACCGCTGCCCCACGACCGGCACGAGGTCTTCGCGGGTGGCCCGCCGCACGCCCGCCATGCTGCCGAAGCGCGTGAGCAGGGAGCGGCGCCGCCGCGGACCCACGCCGGGAATCGAATCGAGTTCGGAGGTCATATCGCGCTTCGTCCGGGACTGCCGATGGAACGCGACGGCGAAGCGGTGCGCCTCGTCGCGGATGCGCTGCAGGAGCAACAGCGCCGGACCGGTGCGCGGAAACGCCACGGGCTCGTCGGCATCGCGCGTGAACACGAGCTCGTCTTTTTTCGCCAGGCCGATGGCCACGAGATTCGACAGCCCTACGCGCTCGAGCGCCTCGTAGGCCGCCGACAGCTGGCCCTTGCCGCCGTCGACCACGAGCAGGTCGGGGAACGGCCCCCCGGCCGCGACCAGCTTCGAGAACCGGCGCAGCACGACCTGCGCCATGGCGGCACAGTCGTCCAGAAACCGGCCGCCCTGGCCGCTGGGTCCTGGGCCCTGATCCGCGCTCTTGATCCGATACTTCCGGTACTCGCCCTTGGTCATGCGGCCGTCTTCGCATACCACCAGAGACGCCACCGTCTCGCTTCCCTGCAGCGTGGAGATGTCGATGCACTCGATGCGCCGGGGCAGCGCCGGCAGCGCGAGCGCCTGCTGAAGGTCGTCGAGCGCCTGCAGACCCGGACCGCCGGTGTCGGCCCGGGTGCGCGCCGACACCTCGGCGTTGCGCGTCGCGAGGTCGACGAGGCGACGCCGGTCGCCCCGCTGCGGCACGACGAGCTTCACCTTGCGCCCACTCCGTTTCGAGAGCCACGCCTCCATGACGTCCGGGTCCTCGATCGGCACGGGGATGTAGACCTCTCGCGGCGCGTCGTGCTCCTCGTAGAACTGCTGGAGGGCCGCGGTGGCGACCGCCTCTTCCCCGCCGAGCACGCTGCTGGCGTGGCTGTAGAGCGTGACGCGTTCCACTACGCGGCCGCGCCGGATCTGGAACACCTGAATCACTGCGCCGCCCTCGTCGATGGCCAGTCCGAACGCGTCACGGTCGCCGAGCTCCGCCGTCGCCATCTTCTGCTGCCGCGCGCCGAGGGCCTGCACAACGCGCATGGCGTCACGATGCTGGGCCGCTTCCTCGAACCGCTCGCTGCCGGCGGCGTCGGCCATGCGGCGCTCGAGATCGACCGCCAGCTCGTCGACACGTCCTTCGAGCAGCAGCCGTACGTCCTCGACCGCCCGGCCGTACCGCTCCGGCACGCACAACGCCTCGACGCACGGCGCCAGGCAGCGTTTGATGTCGTATTCGAGGCACGGGCGCGAACGTCGGCCGGTGATCACCTCGTTGCACGACCGCAGGCCGAACAGCTTGTGGCTGAGCGCCATCGTAC
>JANORI010000162.1:0-9654 GCA_031415235.1 Acidobacteriota bacterium
GGGCGCCACCGACATGGCCTACCTGCGCGCCAAGGGCATCCAGTGCTACGGCGTGGGCCCCGCAATCGACGTGGAAGACGGCCCCAAGGGCTTCGGCGCGCACAGCGATCAGGAGCGCATCAACGAAGCGGAGCTCTTCAAGTTCGTGCGCTTCCACTACGATCTCGTCGCCGACCTGGCGCGCGCCAAGTAACCGACCCGCCAGAGAGGACGTTCCCGTGAATCGCCGCACGCTGTTGAGCAATGCCGGACTGGCGCTCGCTGGTCTGAGCATGGGTGCCTGCGCGTCGAAGACGCGCGCGCAGCTGCCACCCGCGATACCCTCGGCTGGCCTGCCGGCACCGGGCATCGCGCGTCGCCCGCCGGTGCACCTGCCGCTCGTGCGCGTGTCGCGCGAACGCGTGATTCGCACCACCGTGGGCTTGCGCCCGCACCGCCCCTCGGGCTTCGTGCTCAAGGCCGGCAAGCTCGACGCCAAGACCGTGATCCACAACTACGGACACGGCGGCTCGGGCATGTCGCTCTCGTGGGGCACGGCCACGATGGCTGCGGACATGGCACTGGCCCAGCCCGAACGTCGTGCCGCCGTGCTCGGCAGCGGCGTCGTCGGCCTCACCACGGCCCGCCAGCTTCAACGTCGCGGCTTCGCTGTGACTATCTACGCGGCCAACGTGCCGCCCGACGTGACCTCGAACTGGTCGCTCGCCTCCTGGACGCCCACCTCGGGACTGGTCGAGTTCGCCAAGCGCACGCCGGAATGGAGCGCGCAGCTCGTGCAGGCGGCCGAGATCGCCTATCGGCAGTTGCAGTTCATGGCGTCGCCGCGCTACGGCATTTCCTGGATCACCAACTACGCGCCGACCGACTCGGAGCGGTCGGCCAGCGGCGAGAACGCCCTGCTGCCGCGTCATCTGCAGAGCGAGATGACGCTGCTCCAACCCGGGGAGCATCCGTTTCCGACCCGCTACGCGATTGAGCGGCCCGAGTTGCGGATCGAACCCAACATCTACCTGCCGGCGTTGATGGACGACGTGCTCGCCTTCGGCGGCCAGATCGTCATCCGAAAGTTCGAGACGCCGCGGGACGTGCTGGCGCTCTCCGAGCATCTGGTTGTCAACTGCACCGGGCTCGGCGCCAAGGCGCTCTTCGGCGACGACGAGCTGATGCCGCTCAAGGGCCTGCTGGTGCTGCTGCCGCCGCAGGACGAGGTGAACTACAGCACGAGCGGCGGCGTGAACATCCCCGAAGCGCAGCGCGGGCTCTTCATCCACATGATGCCGCGGCGCGACGGCATCGTGCTCGGCGGCACCTCCGAACGCAACGTGGGCACGGCCGAGGTGAACGAGGCGGAGAGGACGCGCATCATCGACCACCACGTGCGGCTGTTCGCCGCCATGCAGGCACCGATCGGCCGCTGGCCGACAACGTCGCCGTCACCCGGGCGGCGATGAGCGTGCCGCCGCCGGCCGCGCCTCCTGCGTCCGGCACGCCGCCGCCCCGTTCTGGACTCCACCCCAACGCGCACACCCCGCGCGTCGGGGGCCCCGGACTCCACCCCAACGCGCAAACTCCGCGCGTCGGGGGCCCCGGGCTCGCGCGCGAGATGGGCTTGCTCGGCCTCACCGCCACCGGCATCTGCGCCATGGTCGGCGCGGCGGTGAACGTGATCCCGTTCATGATCCAGCGGCAGGTGCCGGGCATCGGCGCCAATGTGCTGCCGGCCTACCTGCTGGCGGCGGTGCCAGCCGTGCTCGCCGGACTCGCCTACGCGATGCTGGCGTCGGCGATGCCGCGCGCCGGCGGCAGCTACGTGTTCGCGAGCCGCGCGCTCAGCCCCTATCTGGGCTTCGTCGCGTCGTTCTCGCAGTGGTTCTCGCTGTCAATCGTCATGGGCGTGGTGTCGTTCCTGATCACACCGTTCCTGCGCGATATCAGTCTGGCGCTGCAGTGGCACGACGTGGCGGCCACCCTCGAGCACGACGGCGTGCGGCTGGCCATCGCGCTCGGCGTGCTGTGGGCGGCCACCGGCGTCAATCTGCTCGGCATCAAGGCCTACGAGCGTCTGATGGTGCCGTTGATGTTCCTCACGTTCGCGCTCGGCGCCGTGGTGATCATCGCCGGCTTCAGCTACGACCACGCCGACTTCTTCGCGGCGCTTCAGGCCACCGGCGGCCCGTCGGTGGTCTTCGGGCCCGTGACGGCGCCGCTCTCGACGACGCTGCTGCCGGCCTCGGTGCTGCTCTTTGCCTCGTTCATCGGCTTCGATTCGATCGCCCAGGCCGGTGGCGAAGCGCGGCGCCCGGGCCGCGACCTGCCGCTGGCGATCTTCATCTCGGTGGGCGTGACGGCGCTCTTCTACTTCCTCTTCACCGCCGCGGTTTACCACACGGTGCCCTGGCAATACGTGGCGGTTGAGGCGCAGACGCGCGACGTCACCGCCCCCGGGCTACTCGGCGTGGTGCTGCCGCCGTTCTGGACGGTGGTGATCGTGTCGAGCGCCTCGGTGGCGCTCATCAAGGACCTGCCGGCGATGCTCCTGGGCGTGTCGCGCCTGATGTTCGCGTGGGCGGAGGACGGCATCTTCCCGGCGGCGGTGGCCGCGGTGCATCCGCGCTTCCGCACGCCGCACGTGGCCATCCTGCTCAGCACCGCCATGGCGACAGTCGGCGTGGTCGGCTGTCACCTTGCTGGCGACTGGTTCCTCGGCGTCGACATTCTGGTGACGTCGATGCTCATCAATTTCCTGCTGATGGCGCTGTCGGTCCTGGCGTTGCCGTCGCGCAATCCGGCCCTGGCGGCCGCCGTCACGGTGTTGCCGTCGGCAAAGCAGCGTGTGCCAGTGGCGATAGCGGGTGTTGCCGTGCTGGCCCTGTATCTGGCCGTGCACACGTGGAAGGACCTCACCGGCCCTTCCGCGTGGTACTTCAAGTCCACTCCGGTCTGGGCCATCGTGATGGCGCTGGCGAGCGTGGTCTACGTGCGTGAGATGCGTCGCCTGCGCAGCCAGGGCATCGACGTCGCCGCCAGATTTGCGACCTTGCCTCCGGAGTAACCACGTGCCTTCGATTGCCCGCGTCACCCTCGCCTCTGGCCTCGACATTTCCCGTGTCGTCACCGGGCTGTGGCAGATCGCCGACATGGAGCGCGACGGGCGGACGCTCGACCTCGACGCCACTGCCAACGCGATGACGCCGTATCTCGACGCGGGTTTCACGTCGTTCGACATGGCCGATCACTACGGCTCGGCCGAGATCATTGCCGGGAAGTGTCGTGCCCTGGGCGACCCCGATCGGCTACAGCTCTTCACGAAGTGGGTGCCGAAGCCCGGGCCCGTGACGGCCGCCGAGGTGCGCACCGCCGTCGAGCGCTCGCTGACGCGGCTGCAGACCGAGACGCTCGACCTGCTGCAGTTCCACGCCTGGAACTACGCCGACCCGTCGTGGCTCGACGCGCTCTTCCATTTGCAGGACCTGAAACGCGAAGGGCTCATCCGCCATCTCGGGCTCACGAACGTGGACGCCGCTCACTTGCGCCTGGTGCTGGCCAGCGGCATCGAGGTGGTGTCGAACCAGGTGAGCTGTTCGCTCATCGACCGTCGAGCGGCCGGAAAGCTCGCCGCCGTCTGTGCGGAGTACGGCGTGGGCCTGCTGGCGTACGGCACCGTCTGCGGCGGCTGGCTGAGCGAGAAGTGGTTGGGTCAGGCCGAGCCCGACTGGGAACGCGACGGCACGTGGTCGCAGATGAAGTACGGGCGCTTCATTCGTGAGGCCGGCGGCTGGCCGGCGCTTCAGCGCGTGCTTCGGGCCGCGGCCGCCGTGGCGAGACGCCACGACGTGTCGCTCACCAACGTCGCCACGCGCTTCATCATGGAGCAGCCAGGCGTTGCGACCGTGATCGTCGGCGCGCGCCTGGGCGAGCGCGCGCACCTGGATGACAACGCGCGGCTCTGCGCGTTCCAGCTCACCGTCGAAGACCGGGCCGAGCTCGAGGCCGCCATCGCCACGCTCACGCCCATGCCCGGCGACTGTGGCGACGAGTACCGAAAGCCGCCGTTCCTGACGGCATCGGGCGACCTCAGCCACCACCTCGAGTCCTTCACGCCGCCTTACGAGGTGCGTCCGGGGCCCCACGGCACGCGGCGCTGTTTCAGTGGCACGGCCTGGGAGCCGTTGGCTGGTTACTCGCGCGCCGTGCGGTCAGGCCAGCGCATCAGCGTGTCTGGCACGACGGCCACCCACGGCAGCCGTCTGCTCGGCGGCACCGACCCGGCCGCGCAGACCCACGCCGTGATCGACAAGATCGAAGGCGCATTGCAATCACTTGGCGGGCGGCTGGATCAGGTCGTACGCACCCGCGTCTTCGTCTCGCACATCAGCCACTGGGAAGCGGTGGCGCGCGCGCACGGCGAGCGGTTTGGCCAGGTCCAGCCCGCCAACACGCTCGTCGAGGCCCGGCTCGTCGGTCCCGAGTATCTCGTCGAAATCGAAGCCGAGGCCGACCTGGGCTCGCCGGACTGAGCGGGGGCCGGAGGCCGAGCACGATTGGTGCGCAGAAAGCGGATCGTCGCGTCCGCGGCCGCACGGTAGGATCACGCCATGCACATCGGTGATACGCCTCTCATCAAGCTCGAGCGCGTGACGCCCGGCAACGGGGTCGAGATCTGGGTGAAGTGGGAAGGCGCGAATCCCACCGGCAGCATGAAAGACCGCATGGCGCTGTCGATGGTGCGCGGCGCCGAGCGGCGCGGCCAACTGCGCCCGGGCGGACGGGTTATGGATTACACCGGCGGCAGCACCGGCAGTTCGCTCGCGATGGTGTGCGCGGCGCTCGGCTATCAGGCGCACTTCGTGTCGTCCGATGCGTTTGCGGAAGAGAAGCTGCAGACCATGCGGGCGTTCGGCGCGGTGCTCGAGGTGGTGCCGAGCGTGAACGGACAGATCACGCCTGAGTTGCTCCAGGTCTGTCTGGCGCGGGCGCGCGAGCTGGCCATCGAACCGAACACGTTCTGGACCGACCAGTTCAATAACCCTGACAACCGCGCGGGCTATCACGCGATGGCGCACGAGACGCTCGCGGCGCTCGGGGGGCGCCTCGACGAGTTCGTGATGATGGTGGGCACGGGCGGCGCCTTCTCTGGCAACGCCGAGGTGCTCAAGGCGCAGGTGCCGGGCGTGCACTGCTTTGCCGGTGAACCTGCGGTCAGTCGCGCGCTCTCAGGTCTGACGCCCACCGGCGGGCACCGCATCGAAGGCACCGGCGCCGGCTTCGTGCCGGCCATCTATCGCGCCGATCTCGCCGATGGCGTGTTGCAGGTCACCGACGACGACGCGTACGCCGTGGCGCGGCGCCTGGCGCACGAGGAAGGGATCTTCGGCGGGATCTCGGCCGGCGCGAATGTCTGGATGGCGCTCGAGCGCGCGAAGACGTTGCCGCCGGGCGCGCGGGTCGTCACGCTCGTGTGCGACTCGGGGCTCAAGTACCTGCGAGGCGACCTGTACCGGTCGTGAGCGCAGGCGTGGCGACGTCACCGGCGACGCTGTGGCTGTCGTGCCACGCGCACTATGCCTGCGCGCATTCTGGGGCGTGCTGCCGGTCGGGCTGGCCGCTGCCGGTCGACGCGCGCATCGTGCCTCTGATCGATGCGGCGGTGGTGCAGGGGCGCGTCCAGACCGTCGATGACGACCCGAGCTGGCTGCACGAGTCGGCGGAGGTACCAGACGGGATGGCCGGAGTGTTTCGCCAGGCGGCCAACGCCTGCGTGTTCCACGTGCCCCGCGCGTCGGCGGGCAGTTCCCACGCTGACGACATGCGCCACTGCGCCGTGCATGCCGCGCTCGGCCACGAGGCGCTGCCGGCGAGCTGTCAGCACTTCCCACGCGTGTGCCTGATTGACGCCCGCGGAGTGCGCGTGACGCTCTCGCACTACTGCCCCACGGCGGCGGCCATGCTGTTCGATCACGAGGGGCCGGTCGAGATTATGCGCGGCCCCGAGGCCGTGCCGGGCACACCCGTGCCCGAAGGCCTCGACGCGCGTGACGAGCTGCCGCCGCGGCTGACGCCGGGTGTGCTGATGGATCTCGACGCGCTCAGCGCGTGGGAGCGGCTGCTGGTGCAGACGCTCGCCGGCCCCAGCGCGCCCGAGGGCACGCCGGCTGACGCGTTGGCGCGGCTGCGCCTGTACGCCGAACACCTGAGCCAGTGGACGCCCGGAGGCGACACGCCGCTGAGTGACGCAATTGGCGCACTGAGCGCCGGCGATGCCTTCGGCGCCGGCGCGAGCGCCACCGGCCGCGGGTTCGACGGAGGTCCGTATCGCCTCGAGCGTCAGCGCCGGGCAATGCGGATCGTGGCACAGGCGTGCCGCGCTCCGTGGACCTGGCCCGCGGTGCCGCCCAACCTCGACGACATCGACCGGGAGTTCGTGGCGCTCCAGTGGCCCACGTTCGGCCCGCTCGTGCGCCGCTACCTGGCGGCCAAGGCGTTCGGAGCGTGGATGACCTATCAGGCCGATGCCACGCGCGGCCTGGTGCGCTGGCTGCAGTTGGCGCACGACGTGCTGCGCGTGGAGGCCGGGCGCGCGTGCGGTCCGGCCCGGCGGCCGCTCGACCGCGACCTGTTGCTCGCGGCAGTACGCCAGGCGGATCTGCTGCTGCTGCACTACGCCGACAGCCTCGCCGTGGCGCGGACGCTCTGAGTCGTGCGTCTCCAGACAGACGAAGGGCCCGCCCACGCCGCGAGCGGCGGGAACAGGCCCAGCGAAACGCGCAGATGCGGCGCCGCGTTACTGCGGCGTGAAGGTGCAGGAGATCGAGTGCGCCGTCTGATCGGCCGGCGGGCTGTTGAGCGTCTGCGCATTCAGATACACGTTCAGCGCCCCGGCCGTGACCGCGAAGGAACGGACGAACGGCACGGCGACGTCATGGCCCGTCGCGGCCGGCCACGCTTGTGGGATCTCGAACGTGACCCGATTGGCGCTGCCGCACGACATGATCGCGGTCGCCACGTCGAAATACAGGATCGAGGCCGCCGTCGCTGCGTGATCCATGCGGGCGTTGACGGTTCCGCTGCACGTCAACGTACCGGCGGGTACGGTGCCAAACGGGATGAGTGCGAGGTCCTCGCACGTCCCCGTCAGGCCATTCAACAAGCCGCTTGCTTCATCCCAGAGTGTTACGGGCGCGACGCTCGCGCCGCACACCACCGTGCCGTCCTGATTGATGGCGCGGATCGACTGGCCCACCGCGCACGACCCGTTCACGCGCAGCTGCACCTGGGCGGAATTCACGTCGGCAAGCCCGACCGAGCCGTCCAGGATCTTTGCGGCCGTGACGGCGCCGTCCTGAATGGTGTTGGTCGTGACCGAGCCGGGCAGCAGCACGGACGAAGGACCCGGACGCGGGCTGCCGGCCGCTGCGCCGTTGAACACGAACGTGCCGCTGTTGCCGGCGCTGTCGCTCCACGGACCGCTGTAGGGCGGTGCCGCGGTGAAGGTGAAGCTCGTGTGCACGTCGACGCCGTTCGTGCGCGTGACCACGAAGCCGAACGCCAGCGTGCCGTCAGGATTCGCGGTGATCGTGCCAGACATCGGGAAGCGCTGCGTCGCGTTGCAGGCGTTGTCGAAACCCGCCAGACGGTAGGTGGAGCCTTCCTGCGTGATGGTCATCGTAATGACGTTGCAATAGGGCTGCAGCTGGAAATTGAAGGTGCCGAGCACCTGGGCCTCGGCGGCGCCGGACCACTGCGTGAGCAGGGCGGCGACAGCAAGGACGACGAATCCGCGACGAGCACGTGTGTTCATGGACGAGGAGCCTCTCTGTCTGGGGGGTATGCTTCCATCCTAACAGGTGGTCCGGCCGCATTCCAGCCGCGCCCTTGACACCGGTGACGCCGCGGCTCAGGATGCAGCATCCTTCCGCAGAGATCACACTGATGCAACGCCTCGCGGCGGTGCCCGTAACGGAGACTCGCCGATGAACTCGCGACTACTGATACTGCTCGGAGCCCTGGCCGTGGGCGCAAGCGCGCTCGCCTCGTCGTGCGCGCAGAACGGCGATGCCGGCAGGCCGGCTCCAGCTCCGGCTCCAGCCGCCGTGGCCAATCCGTTGCCTGGGGTGACCAAGAGTCTGGACCAGCTCAAGGGCGAGATGTTCCACGTAGGCGCGGGACGCCGTCTCAAGCCGACGGAGTGGCCCGGCGGCAACCGCGTGGCCGTGGCGCTGTCGTTCGACGTGGACAACGCCACGATGGCCCTCTCGCAAGGCAATCTGGACTACGAAGTGCTCTCGCGCGGCGAGTACGGGGCGGTCGACGGCCTGCCACGCATCCTGCGCCTGCTCGACACCCACAAGATGCCGGCGTCGTTCTTCATCCCCGCCGTGAGCGCGCTGCTGCATCCGCAGATGGTGCCCGACATCATGGCCAAGGGGATGCACGAGATCGGCATCCACGGCTGGATCCACGAACGGCTGCCGACGCTGAACGACGAGAAGGAAGAGCAGCGGCTACTCGACCAGTCGCTCGAGGCGCTCACGAAGCTGATGGGCAGGCGCCCGGTCGGGTACCGCGCGCCGTCGTGGAAGTTCAGCAAGTACACCCTGGCGCAAATCACGAAAGCGGGCTTCCTGTACGACAGCAGCCTGATGGCCAGTGACGACGCCTACGAGATCAATCTCGACGGCAAGCCGACGGGTCTCGTCGAGTTACCCATCGAGCGCATCGTCGACGACGCGCCCTACTTCGGGGCGTCCGACGGCAGCATGCCGTCGCCCGAGCACGTGCTCGAGGTGTTCACGTCCGAGTTCGACGTGGCCTATGACGAAGGCGGGCTCTACGTGCTCACGATGCACCCGCACATCATGGGGCACCGGTCGCGCGTGGCGATTCTCGACCGGCTGATCCGTCATATGAAGGGGAAGCCTGGCGTGTGGTTCGCCACGCACGAGGACATCGCGACGCACCTGAAGGCGATGCTCACGCCGGGAACGAAGTAGCACGCCGACGCGCCCTCGCTCACCCGGCGCGGCTGACGAGCGCCTGCTCCGCGTCGAGCCCGGCCAGCACGGCATCGACGTCGTCGTCGGTGTTGTAGGCGTGGAACGACACGCGCAGGCCCGTGCCGCGCGCCGACGCCACGATCTCGCGCCGCGCGAGACTGTCCGCCAGAGCCGCGGCATCGGGAGAGCGCACGACTACCAGCGGACCGCGCTCGGCGGGAGTGTCGGGCGTGGCCACCGCGAACCCGCGCCCGCGCGCGCCGTCCACCAGGCGTGCCACGAGCCGGGCGATCTGCGCCTCGACGGCCACCGGATCGAGCGCGCTGAGCAGATCGAGTCCGGCCGCGGCGGCATACGCGTTCGGCACCGCCGGGGAGCCGGTCTCGAATCGGCGGGCCGAGGGTGCCCAGTCGAGTTCGTCGAGACTGAACGTAAAGGGGTTGACGCGGCCGAACCAACCGGTCGCGAGCGGCTCGAGCCGATCGATGAGCGCGCGCCGCACGTAGAGAAACGCGATGCCCGCCGGTCCGAGCAGGTACTTCAGGGCATCGCGTTTCTCTACGTGCGGCGCGCGCTGGGGCGTGGTCGCGGTGGCCACGCCCGACGCTCCCTCCGCGGGCGCTACGCAGGTCGTCTGGCACTGCTGAAGAGCGACGGGGCG
>JANORI010000163.1:0-7072 GCA_031415235.1 Acidobacteriota bacterium
CCGGCATATCACCGCCGCCGACCTCGACGCGGTGTCGCCGAACAACCCGGTATGGCTCGGCAACACCACAGGCCACTACGGCGTGGGCAACACCTACGCCTTGAAGATTGCCGAGATCCGCAAGGGCACGCCCGACCCGCCCGCCGGTACCATCGTGCACGAAGCCGACGGCGATCCCAACGGCGTGGTGCTCGAGTCGGCGCAGCAGCTCATCACCCGCCACGTGCCGGCGTTCACGCGCGACCAGCAGAAGACTGGGCTGGTGAAGATGATTCAGGACTTCAACGCCGAGGGCATGACCGCGGCCAAGGACCCCGGCATCAGTGAGCTGAAGTGGACGCTCTACAACGAGCTGCTGAAGGAAGGGAAGCTCGACGTGCGCGTGTTCGCGCTATGGGCAGGACCGCGCCGGCTCGATCAGGCGGCGGCCGTTCTGGCCCGCGTGAATGCCCATCCGCGTCCACCCCAGTCGCTCGGCGACGGCCTGCTGTTCTCGGGCGGCGTGAAGATGTACATGGACGGCAGCGGCGGCGCCCGCACCGCCTGGATGCACGACGACTGGAACAAGAACCTCACCGACGTGGACAAGGGCAATCCCGGCTATCCCGCGACGCCGCCCGACGAGTACCGCACGATGGCGAAGAACTTCCACAACGCCGGCGTGCACGTGAGCACCCACGCGATTGGCGACAGGGCCATCGACTGGGTGGTCGACACCTACGCGCAGGCGCTGGCGGCCAAGCCCACCAAGGGCCTGCGCCACGGTCTCATCCACGCCAACACGCCTACCGACCGCGCCAACGACGAGATGGCCCGGCTGCAGCGCGACTACGACGCCGCGTTTCCCGAGGCCTCGGCCGGATTCATGTGGTGGATCGGCGACACGTACGCCGGCAACTTCGGCCCGGTGCGCAATGCGCGGATGAAGCCGCTGGCGACGTGGCAGAAGAAGGGCATCCGTTGGGGCGGCGGGTCCGACTTCTCGGTCACGCCGTTTGCCGCGCGCTACGGGCTGTGGGCCTCGGTGGCCCGCGAGACCTTGAACGGCACCTACGGCAAGACGCCGTTCGGCCTGGCCGAAGCGGTGGACATTCGCACCGCGCTCAAGTCGTACACCATCTGGGCGGCGCACACGATCTTCCTCGACGACCGGGTTGGCTCGATCGAAGTGGGCAAGGAGGCCGACCTCGCCGTGTGGGACCGCGATATGTACACCGTGCCCACCGCGGCACTCAAGGACTTGCGTGCCGAGCTCACGTTCGTGCGCGGCCGCATCGTGCACCGCGGCCCCGCGTTTGCGCGATAATCACAAGGTGGAACGCCTCGCCGATCTCGCCGCGGCCGACCGGCGCCAGCGGATGCAGGTGCGCACCTATCCGTCGCTGGCGGCGCACGATCGCGACGATGCCGCCTATTGGCGCGCCCTGCCAGTCGCCGTCCGCGTGCTGCAGGTGTGGAAACTGAGCGAGGAGCAGTGGCGCCTCCGTGGCGAATGGCCCAATGAACAAGGACTTTGTCGATCTGTTGCGCACGTTCGGCGCGCATGACGTGCGGTTCCTGTTAGTGGGCGCCTATGCACTTGGCGTGCATGGCCGGCCCCGCGCCACGGGCGACCTCGATGTGTGGGTTGAGGCGACGGCTGACAACGCCGCCAAGGTGATGCGGGCGCTGGCAGACTTCGGGGCGCCTCTGGCCGATGTGTCAGCGGCCGACTTCGCCCAGCCCGGAATCGTCTTCCAGATGGGCCTGCCGCCGGCTCGAATCGACGTGCTCACCGAGATCACCGGCGTGACGTTCGCGGAGGCGTGGGCCGGCCGGCTGCGCGCGCCGTTCGGACCCGTCGACGTCGATGTGATTGGCCGCGAGGCGTTCATCCGGAACAAGCGCGCAACCGGACGGGCGAAGGACCTGGGCGACGTCGAGTCCCTCGATGATCCCGCCTGAGCCCGAGTCGGGCGAGTCCCCGCCCGCACCCGGCCCCCCGCCCGAGGGGCATCAGGAAGCGGCGCTGCCGATCGCGCGCCGCATCGCGGCGAGCCCGCTGTTCTTTCCGCTCTGGCTCCGCGGCCGCGTCGGGCCCGATGCGCGCATGCCGATGGTGGGCTGGTTCGAGCCGGCACAGCTCCTCTCCACCGGCATCAAGAGCCTGATCTCGCTCGCCGTAGGGGAGCAGAGCGACCGGCGGATCGTGCAGGCCCTGGCCTCGCGCCGCCAGGAGTACTACGACCACGCCATCCACTACCGCGATGGCTCACGCGGGCCGCAGCCGAACAAGGACGCGGTGCGCGACGAGCTGTGGATCGACTTCGTGTGCGACACCGGCGACGGCTGGAACTCGACCTACGCGGTGGCCCATGCCGTGGCGCAACGCGCCCTGCGCGTGCCTCACGGCAACGGACACGCCGACCTGCCGCGCGGCGACGTGCTGGTGTTCGGCGGCGACGAGGTGTATCCCACGCCCAGCCGCGAAGAGTATCAGCGTCGCCTGGTGGCGCCCTACGCGGCGGCCTTCGGCGACGACGAGCCCGGCGAGCGTCCGCACGTCTACGCCGTCCCCGGCAACCACGACTGGTACGACGGCCTCTCTGCGTTCACGCGGCTGTTCTGCTCGGACATCGGTGGCCGGCGCTTCGCCGGCTGGTGGACGCGCCAGCGCCGCAGCTACTTCGTGCTCAAGCTGCCGCACCGCTGGTGGCTGGTCGGCAGCGACGGTCAGTTGCAGAGCGACCTCGACGTGCCGCAGATGGAGCACTTTCGCGAGATCGCCGATCGCTACATGCACGCCGGCGACAAGGTGATCCTGTGTCTGTCGCTGCCGGTGTGGGTCTACGCGCAGAAGTACCGCAACATGGGCCGCGTCTTCGACGAAACCGATCTGATCTACCTGCGCGAAGAGGTGTTCGCCAAGCGCGGCGTGGACGTGAAGGTCTACCTCACCGGCGACCTGCATCACTACCGGCGGCATCAGGAGACCGCGGAGTCGGCCGCGGGCGAGTCACCCGTGCAGAAGATCACGGCCGGCGGCGGCGGCGCGTTCCTGCATCCCACGCACGAAGAGGACGTATCGGTGCTGCGCGAGGAGGCCGTGACCGACGACGCGCGCGCGCGCACCTTCGAGGTGAAGGTCACCTATCCTGACATGGCGCAATCGGCGCGGCTGGCCTACCGGAACCTGCTCTTCCTGTTCAAGAATCCACGCTTCGGGATCGTGCCGGCGACCATCTACCTGATGACCGCGTGGCAGGTGGGCGCGGCGGCCGGTGGCGAGGTGCCGTCGAATCCGTGGCGCGCGCTGCGAGTGACGGTGGACGCGTTCAGCACGCATCCCGCCCTGGCCCTGTGGTGCGGCGGCATCGTGCTCGGGTTCCTGGCCTTCACCGACACCCACAGCCGCATCTACCGCGTGGTGGGCGGCGTGCTGCATGCGGCGGCGCACTTCTCGGCCATGTTCTACATCGGCTGGGGCGCGCTCGACCTGGCCACGCACTGGATGTACGCGAGCGGCGTGCTGCGCTCGGCTCTGGCCGGCGCAGGCACCTTCGTGGGCGGCTGGGTCGCCGGCTCGGTGATCATGGGCGTCTATCTCTTGATCTCGGTGAACGTCTTCGGCCGGCACAGCGAGGAGGCGTTCAGCGGTCTCAAGATCGAAGACTTCAAGCACTTCCTGCGCCTGCACGTGGACCGCGCGGGGCAGCTCACGATCTGGCCGATCAAGATCCAGCGCGTGCCGCGGCGCTGGCGTGACCGCGATGACGGCGACGTCACGATGTCGCGCGTCGTGCCCGACGAGCCGATGCCGGTGGAGCTCATCGAGCCGCCGATCCGCGTGCGCTGAGGCGGCCCGCTGCCCGGAACGCCGCTTGACCAACTTGACCAACTAGCGGCCGCGCTCTAGAATTCGACTGTGGCCAAGGTGTTGAATCTCTACGAGGCGAAGACCCAGCTCTCGGCGCTGGTCGAGGAAGCCGCGGCCGGAGCCGAAATCGTAATTGCCAAAGCGGGACGCCCCATGGCCAAGCTGGTGCCCATCCGCGCTGCAATGCGCCGGCGGCCGGGACGGGCGAAGGGGCACATCTGGATGGCCGACGACTTCGACGCACCCTTGCCCGACGAGCTCGTCCGAGCCTTCGAGGGCCGCGAGTGAAGCTGCTCCTCGACACGCATGCCGTGCTCTGGTGGCAAGCCGATGACCGGCGGTTGCCACCGGCCGCGCGGCGGGCCATCGCCGTCGCAGACATCGTGTGGGTGAGCGCGGCCTCGGGGTGGGAGGTTGCGATCAAGTCCGCTCTTGGGCGGCTGCGCGTGGACGAGCCGTTCGCCATCATCGTGGCGGCGGACGACTTCACGGAGCTTCCCGTCACGCTGGCGCACGCCGCGCGGCTCCAGTCGCTGCCCACGCATCACGCCGACCCCTTCGACCGCATGCTGGTGGCGCAGGCGATGGTGGAAGGGGCTACGCTCGTCACGCGCGATTCGGTTCTCGGCGGATACGGCGTGCCGGTGTTGTGGTAAACCGATAGCAGCGCCGTTGCGGCGCGCGTGCGCATGACTCCCGACGACCACCGCCCCGACCATTGCTGGCGGCAACGAGCGTGGCTCGCCTGCTGGGCCGTCTTGCTGTCCGTGTGCCCAGGGTCGCAGGCCCTTCGCGCGCAATCGCCGCCCGTTCCGCCGATCGTCGAGCGAATGTACGCCTATATTGACGCCTACGAACCATTGCTGAGCGCACTCGTCGCCAGCGAAGTCTTCGAGCAGCGCCACCAGTTCCGTCCCAAGTTCGCCCGGCTCCGCCGGCTGGAGTCGGACCTCGGATTTCTCAGGCTGCCGGGCGGTGGCCCGTGGCTTGCGCAACGCAGCGTACGAACGGTCGACGGCGCTGCCGTGCCGGGCGGCGACGCCGTCCTCGAAGCGATGCTCGCGATGACCGGTGACGATCGCTTCGTGCGGGCCCGGGCCATCGCCGAGGGCAACGCGCGCCACAATCTGGGGTATCCGCGCACGATGAACGTGCCGACGCTGCCGCTCGAACTCCTGGCGCGGCGCCACGCGTCCCGTTCCCGTGTCGTCGTCGAGCGCCAGGCAACCGGCAGTGACACGGCGACGATCTCCGTTCGCGAGCACGAGCCGGGTCAGATTGTTCTGCACGACAACGGCCGCTTCAACCGCACCGCCGTCCGTGCCTGGATTCGTGCTCGCGACGGCGCGCTACTGCGAGCCGACGTGACCGTGTATGCTCCGGGACCAGGCATCTCTCCGCACCGCATCCGCGTCGACTTTCGCGCCGATGCCGCGCTCGCCATGTTGGTGCCGGATCGGCTGGAAGAGCGCTACGTATCCAACGGCGAGGGTCGCGGCACGGCGGTGTATCGGAGTTACCGGCGCTTCCAGACGTCGGGGCGCATCCTGCCACCGCCCTACTGAGGCACGAATGGCGACGCCCTCGAGCGCCTCTCACACAGGAGCGAAGACGATGCCCGCGTCCAACGACCTCGTCCGTATCGTGATCGTGATCGTGACCGTGGCTGCGGTCACGTGCGTGGTGAAGGCTGACCGACCACTTCGTGCGCAATCACCGCCCGTTCCGCCGATCGTGGAGCGAATGCACGCGCACCTCGACCTCTACGAGACTCAGCTGAGCGCGCTCGTCGCGGATGAGGAGTTCGTGCAGCGGATGCCCGACGTCTCTGCGGTCTACGGCGAGGCCACCTTATCCAGGCGGCGCCTGGTCTCGGATTTCGGCTTCCTGCGCCTGCCGGGTGGGCTCGCCTGGCTGGGGCAGCGCAGCGTGCGCACCGTCAATGGTGAGGCCGTCGGCAGCGGAGTGCCACGGCTCGAAGATCTGCTGATGTCGGCCGGGCCCGACGTCTTCGCGAGCGCCAAGGCCATCGCCGAGGCCAATGCCAAGTTCAACCTCGGCTATCCACGCAGCATGAACGTGCCGACGCTGCCGCTGGAACTGCTGGGACGAAGCCATCATCGCGCGTTCCGCGCGCGCGTGGAGGGGCGCGGCACGCACGACGGCCGGGCGATCGTCCATGTGCGCTTCAGCGAATCACCTCCGGGCGCCATCATCGCGTTCGACGAGACGCGCTTCGTGCGCGCGGACGTGATGGCTCGCGTGGCGGCCGACGATGGCGCCGTGCTGTGGGCCGAGGTGTCGCTCGACCCGCCAGGATACGGGGCCACCGCGTGCGCGTCGAGTTCGCACCGGAACGCGCGCTGGGACACCTCGTGCCCGTGCGCCTGAGCGAGTCATATTCGGGGCGATCCCGTGGCGAGGGTACGGCGAGCTACAGCAACTACCGCAGGTTCCAGACGGCGGGGCGCATCCTGCCGCCTGGCCACTGACGTTCTGTGCCCCCAGTCCTGAGCCCCGAAGCCCCGAGCCCAGCCAGGAAATCCGCTGCGCCCGCCTACCCAACCGCCGGGTCGCCAGCCTTCCGGTCGCAGCCTAGCGGCCCACGGTTACGACCTGTCCTGGCGCGACGGCGCCAAGTGCCACGAGCAGTTCGGGCACCAGCGGGCGAAGCTGCGAAAGCGTGTTGCCGGCGGCGTACATCACGACGACAGCGATGGCAAACCGATGGACGTCGTTCTGGAACGAGAGGTTGCGATCGACGGTGAGGAACACATCGAACGTCTTCTCGGCGAGCGCCAAAAGTTCGCCGTTCCGCTTGCTGGCCCAGCCCATTTCCGGGACTGTGCTCGTGTCGTGTCCCGCCAAGTCGCCCTCGAGACGCCTCGGCAGGCACTCGTCAAGCAGTATTCGCACGGGCGAGTAGAGCGTCTTTGGCTTGTTCGAGTGCCGCCACGGCCTGCTCGCGAGTCACCGTTGGGAAATCTTCGAGAAACTCGCTGAGCGGATCACCGGACTCCAGGTAATCCAACAGGGTCTGCAGCGGCACACGTGTGCCAACGAAGACGGGCGTTCCGCCCATGATCTCGGGATCGCGATGGATAACCGGTGCTGAGCGATCTGTCATTGAGAGACGACCTGTCACTACAGAATACCGCCGTTCACGCCCGAGACAAGTCCCTCGATCGACCGGGTGTGGCTGTGGCCCGCTTGCCT
>JANORI010000164.1:0-1589 GCA_031415235.1 Acidobacteriota bacterium
CCGGCGCTGGAATGTTCACCCGTGCCAGTGCTGGAATCAACCGCTTCAGTCCGTAGCCGAGAAAGAGGAGGCCTCCGGCAAAGGCCACGGTCTGCACGAGATCGAGCGCGAGAGGAACCGTCACGCCGCGAAGTATAGCGGTTACGGAGCAACGGTTGACTGCGTGAGCAGCTCGGGTCACGAGGCGACCCGCCGGCCCTAGCGCACCGACGCGCAGCGTTCCGGGGCGACCGGCCGCGGCAGCACGAGCGGCGCCGGCGTGACCGGGCCGGTGGCCGCGAGCTGGTCGAAGGCCACCTGTTGCAGCGCCTTGACCTCCGTGCGGGGCAGGCCCAGTTCGTATGCGGAGCACTCGTTCTCGCCGAGCGAGCGGGGATCACGACCGGTGAGCCGGCCGAAGATGACCAGCGCCTCCAGGTAGTACCCGTGCGTGCTGGCGTGATAGTGGTCGTAGGTCCACAGATTGACCTGGCCGGCCGCGATGCCGTCGTAGGGATTCGGATCGGCCACGCCGGTCTGCATGGCGCGCGTCCAGGCCTCGCCCACCGGCAGCACCGACTTGACGGAGGGGGCGCCGGCGGCGGCCTTGTCGTTGGCGGCGCGCACGTCCCGGGCCATCGTCTCGATCGGCTTGCCCGCCCACGCGCCCTTGGGCGGATACGTCTGGTCAGCGCGCGACCACGTCGCCATCAGATGAATCTCCACCTTGGGATTGCGCGCGCGCAGGAACTCTGCCATCTGCCGGCTGGTGGCCACGAGCTTGGCGGGATCACCGGGCTTGTCGAAATCGAGCGTGCTCTGCCCGTGCATCACCACGGTGTCCCAGGGCCGCCGGCCAAGCACGCCGAGCTTGTTCTCGAGGTGAAAGTCCAGGCCGCTGCCGCCGCGCGTCTCGAGATACACGTCGTAGGCAAGGCCGGCCTGATCGGTGAAGGACTTGAACAGCGCCGGCACGCCGCCGATGCCTTCGCTGTTGAGATCGGTGACCGAGTCGGCGCGGTAGAACCGCACGGCCGATCCAGAGCCGTAGGTGAAGCTGTTCCCGACGAACAGCACGCTCGTGCCGGTCTGCGCCTGCGCAGCGGCCGCGCCCAGCACAACGCTCATCACCCCGGCTGCAAGAATTCTCATGGCATGCCGTTCGGTATGCATGCGCGTAACTCTACCTCAGCTTCGCCTGCGGTGGTCAGCGCGTGCGGGCGAGCCGGCTGACCAGCTTCCAAGTGAAGCGCACGAAACGCTGGAACAACAGTTCGCGCAGACACTCCCGGTCGCCGCGCTGTCTTGCGGTGCGCAGAGTCCCCGAGGCCCGGCCGCGCGGCCCGTCGCGCCTACTCCGCGGCGGGCGGGACCTGCCCCACGCGCTTCGCCATGAAGGTGTCGGGCTTCCCGAAACCGTTGGCATCGGGCAGCGCCCCGACCACCGCGTAGCCGAGCTTCTGGTAGAACCCGAACGGATGCCCGCCGAGGTTCCGAAGACCACTCACTGCCGCCAGCGGATCGGGATAGAGGTCCGCGCCGCTGAGCGTGGTCCGGCCGTTTTCGTCGTCGGTGCCGAGGCACACGGTCATGCCACCGCGCTCCCGTAC
>JANORI010000165.1:0-2541 GCA_031415235.1 Acidobacteriota bacterium
TGCGTTGGGGAACCAGGACCACCATCACATCACCTCTCAAAGATTGGTCAAGTTGACACCGGTAGCGACGATGGCAAGCCACTGCCCTCGCCACCGATGGAGAAACCAAGCCGAAGATACGACACGCCGATGCCGGTTACGGCGGACGGCAGCGCAAACCCGATGGCGAACGTCGTCCCGAGCGTGGCAAGTGTCGTCCAGTTTTCGAGGTCGTCGCTCCCCTGCACGACAACGGTCATGTCGTTGTCCGAGTTCAGGACCACGAGGTCAAAGCGAGCCGTGTTGAAGCCCCGCGCATCAACGATGCGCGATGCATCCGACCCAATAATGGGCGCTCCTGCCGTTGCAGTGGGTAGCCGCGGGTTGAGTCTGGCCCCGTAGGCAGTGGTGCGAGGGGGAACTCGAAGGAAGAGGTGAGAAAGCGCACCGGCTCCAGGAAACTGGCAGGTGTGAAACAACCATCTCTGGAGGTGTTCCGGTGCGCGGCACAAGCGTAGCGCGTGCTCTGTTGGGCTTCGCTCGGATGCATGTTGGTTCCGTGCGTTTCGAAGACGAGGGCCTGGTGGTCGGAGTCGCAGTTCGGGGCCGTTCGCGGTGTCCGCACTGCGACCGGAAGTGCCCGCGATATGACCGGTTGGAGCCACGACGCTGGCGCCATCTCGACTTCGGCGCATGCGCAACCTTCCTCGAAGCGCGGCTCTGGCGCGTCGACTGCTCGCGATGCGGGGTGGTCGTAGAGCAGGTCGCCTGGGCGGAGCCCGGCGCCCGTCACACGAGGCCGTTCGACGATCTCGTTGCCTGGCTGGCTCAGCACTGCGACAAGACGACGGTCAGCAATTTGATGCGCATCGCTTGGCGCACGGTGGGCAGCATCATCGAGCGCGTCGTCGCCCGGCTCCGAGCGCCGATCGACTGGACGAAGGTGACTGGCATCGCTGTCGACGAACTGTCGTACCGCAAGGGCCAGCACTACCTGACGCTCGTGTCCGGCCTCGAGGCCGGCCGCATCCTGTGGTCGAAGGAAGGGCGCTCGGGTGCAACGCTCGGGAGCTTCTTCGCCGAGATTGGCACCCAAGCGTGCGCTGGCATCCACCACGCCGCCATCGACATGTTCGAGGGCTACGCGCAGGCGATCCGCAAGTGGCTGCCGAATGCGGTCTTGGTCTACGACCGATTCCATGTGCAGCAGCTCACGTCCAAGGCAGTCGACGAGGTGCGTCGATCGGAGTGGCAACGATTGCGAGGCACCGACGCAGCGCAAGGCATCAAGCACTTGCGTTGGGCGCTGTTGCGCAACCCGTGGAATGCGACGCCCAGCGAGAAGGAGCGGCTGTCGGCGCTGCCCAAGCGCAACCGGGTGCTGTATCGCGCCTACTTGCTCAAGGAGGCGTTGGCTGACATTTACCGTCACCTCTACACGCTGCCGTGGGCGCGACGACGACTCGATGAGTGGATTGCGTGGGCCAGTCGCTCGCAGCTCGAACCGTTCCGGAGGGTTGCACGGACGATCAAGCGATGCTTCGACGGCGTGCTCGCCTACTTCGCGACCGGCTTCACCACGAGCCGCGCCGAGGGTCTCAACACCAAGGCGAGGCTTGCGACGCGGCAGGCCTACGGATTCCACTCCGCCGATGCTGTCCGTGCGATGATCGAACTGCGCTGCACCGGCATCACGATCCCGCTGCCGCATCGGCGCATCGTGATCGCCGACTGATCGGCGACGTGCATGGTGGCGATCGGCGCTGATCAGCGATCTGGACACCTACCCCCTCCTTCCTCCTCTCCTCCCTCGGGTCTGGGCGGCAAGCCGAGGCCCCCCGATTTCATCGGGGCCGAGGCGCAGCCGCAAACGCGTGAGCGGCGACGAGGAGCGCCGGCGGACAAGAGCCGCAACGCCAACGCCGTGGCGAGCGCAGCGAGCGAACCCGACCGAAGGGAGGGCGCGGCGTTGGCGCGGCTCCCGCCGGCGCGGTCGCTGCGCGACAACGCCAGAACACAATGCCTATTGGGGTCCAGGGGCCTCCCTGGCCGGCCGGGGGATGGCGGACGGAACTGGGTGGGGGGCGGGCTCTGTCTTCGCCTTACGCGCCATTACTCAGTGACCCACTGGAATGGCAGGAGAGCCGACTTTCGCTGGTCGCGCTTCAAGCACTTCGCGGCGGCCGACATGCACAAGGTCGTCGACCAGCACGTGTTCCCCTTCTTGCGCGACCTGGGTGGCGAGGGCTCCACCTATGCGACGCACATGAAGGACGCGCGCTTCACGATCCCGACGCCGGCGCTGCTGGCCAAGGTGGTGGACCTGATCGACGGCGTGCCCATGGTCGACCGCGACACCAAGGGCGACCTCTATGAATACATGCTCGGCAAGATCGCGACCGCCGGGCAGAACGGTCAGTTCCGCACGCCGCGGCACATCATCAAGCTGATGGTCGAGATGACGGCGCCGCAAGCCGGCGACCTGATCTGTGATCCGGCGAGCGGCACCTGTGGGTTCCTGGTGGCGGCGGCGGAGTATTTGCGCGAGCACCACCCCGCGAT
>JANORI010000166.1:0-4963 GCA_031415235.1 Acidobacteriota bacterium
GTTCCTGGGCGTGCACAGCATCGCCACCGACTCGAAGGGCAACATCTACACGACGGAAACCTACACCGGCAAGCGCCTGCAGAAGTTCAACTTCAAGGGCATCGGTCCGGTGACGGCCAAGAAGCAGGGCGTGCCCTGGCCGACGTCGATGGCGAAGTAGCCTCCGTCACCGAGTGTGGACAGACGGCGGCGGCCTTCGGGCTGCCGCCGTTATTTCTGTACGGCGCGATGCCTTGCGCGGACACGTCCTGTATGGACTCCACGGCGGCGTGCTGATTGCCGAGCGAGTGGGTCGGGCGCTGTGGCGGAATGTCCAATGACTATAGCCGCGGGAGTCACCGACTGCGCCGCGCTGGCCCACGGGTGCCGGTCGGGAAATCGGTTACTCTACGATCTGAGGGATTGAATGACGGCATCGAAGTTCGGACTGGTGGCGCTGCCCGTGGTGTGGATGGCGCTCGTGACGGCCTCGCCCAATGCGGCACAGAGCAAGAGCGTGGTGGACGGCGTGTTCACTGACGAGCAGGCCAAACGCGGGGAAGCGGCCTACACGAAGGACTGCTCGTCGTGCCACGGCGCGGGACTCGACGGCGACGGCTTTGCTCCTGCACTGGCCGGCAGCGAGTTCCTCAGCAACTGGAACGGCACGACGGTCGGCGACCTCTTCGATCGCATTCGCGTGTCGATGCCTCCCGGAAGCCCTGGTAGCGTGCCGCCACAGGCCAAGGTCGACATCGTCGCCCACCTGCTGAAGTCGAACAAGTACCCCGCCGGCGAAGCCGAGCTGGCCAAGGAACTCGACGCACTGAAGGACATCAAACTGGAACTGCCGAAGTAGTTCGAGCGATCACGAAGGTGTGCCACATGCAGGCAGGCGTGGTGTGCTGAAAATGCACATCGCCGCGCCAAGCTGTGCATGACCTCTCCAGCTCCGCACCAACGCCTTCCCTCCTCTGCAGTTTTTTCGAGCGTTTCGTTCCAAGAAACACCGGATGCGCTAGACCGCACGGTGCTGCCGCACCGGCCTCCGAATCCGGCATGTGGGTTGCACCCGTGGCTGGCGTGTTGGATACCCAGAGGCCACTGGCATCCCTGCCGGCGGACCTCCTTCACACCTGCCCGGTTTGCGGCCACGACCTGGCCGTGATGGTGGCCGACCTGCCGAAAGGACGGCTTACGCAGTGCGCCAGCTGCGGCGAGCTCGACTACCGGCGCAAGGCCGCCGTGACGGTATCCGCGCGGACCACCGAGTCCTAGGCCTAGGCGAAGGCACAGCGGCGCCAGGCGGCGCGCCCATCATCTGTTGCACATCTTTGAACCCTGACGGGGACCAGTGTCGTCCCCGGACCGAGCGTCTCGTGATATGTCTATTAGCACCTGTCTGTCGGAGGATTCTCCTGATGCGTCTGGCTACGTGTGTCGCCCTTGTTCTGCTGGTCGGTTCGTCCACTGTGGCCACGGCGCAGCCCGCGCGTAGCACGGTGTTCATCAGCGCTACTGGTTTTGCCGCCATCGAGAAGGCGCCGACCTTCGGCGGCCGCGGTGTGACCGGAGACGATGCCGGCGGCACGGTGGCCGGCGGGGCGCTGGGCATTGGCGTGCACCTCACCGAGCGCGTCTCGGCGCGTTTCGAGTGGTCGCTGACCGACGCGCTGAAGCGGTCGCAAGACGTCAGTGGCTATTCCCTGTTCTCGCTCGGGAGTCTGACGAGCGGCACCAGTTTCGGATTCGGGCCGGTCGGCCCTGGCACGACGAGTCTGAACTTCGGAACCCAGTCGGCCGAATCGAAGCGCACGACCGCGGCGGGGTTCGCCCTGCTCGGCTATCACTTGGGGGCCGGGCGGGCGTCGATTGAACTCCTTGGCGGGGTCGGTCTGCTGAACCAGGACGTCACGACCAGTTACGTCTACGACCGGCGGGCCGTGGGCGGCCTCAGCCTACCCTTTCCGAGCGCCGACCTACCCTTTTCGAGCGCCAACGACAAGAACTCCAGTTACTACGCCGTGGCCGTCATTGGCGCAGATATCGCGGTGACGCTGACGGGCCACGCGGCCATCGTGCCGCAGGTGCGGGCGTACGCCTTGAACGGCGGCCTCAGCGTGCGCCCAGGCGTCGGCCTGCGCTGGACCTTCTGACCCTCTCGGGCGCTGCTGCGTGCTATTCTCGGCCCTAGACATCGTCAGAGGTCACGTGCCGTGCCGATTTTCGAGTACTCCTGCCACGCCTGCCGCCACGAGTTCGAGACGCTCGTGCGCACCGGAGACGTCCCGGCGTGCCCGAAGTGCGCCGGCCTGCAACTGACCAAGCTACTGTCGTTGCCCGCCATCAAGTCGGACTCGACCCATGCCCTGGCCATGCGCGCCGCGGGGCGGCGCGATCGCCTGCAGCAAGGCGACAACGCACGCGAACAGCGCGAGTACGAACTCAGTCACGACGACTGAGCCACGGGCCGGTTCCCCCGCCTCATGGACCCACTGACCACGCTCGAAGCCGACACGCTGGCGGTCTACGAATCGCGCACCCCGGCGTCGCGCGCGCTCTACCACCGCGCCCGGTGCGTGCTGCCTGGCGGCGACACGCGCACCGGCACATTCCACCTGCCGTACCCGCTCTTCATCTCGCGCGGTGAGGGCCCGCGAGTGTGGGACGCCGACGGACACCCCTACCTCGACCTGCTCAACAACTTCACGTCGCTCGTGCACGGCCACGCGCATCCCGACGTCGTTCAGGCGGTGGCCCGTCAGGACGCGCATGGCACGGCGCACGGCACCGCCAACGCGCTGCAAGTCGAGTTGGCCGAAACGCTGTGCTGGCGGGTGCCGTCGGTCGAACGGCTGCGTTTCTGCAACTCCGGCAGCGAAGCGACCCTGGGCGCGTTGCGCGCCGCCAAGGCCTTCACCGGCCGCTCGCGCATCATGAAGATGGCCGGCGGCTACCACGGGTCACACGATCAGGTGGCCGTGGGCGCGTCGGCGCCTTTTGATGGGCCGGTGCCAATCGGCCTGTCGCCCGGCGCCGTCAGCGAAGTACTCCTGGGCCGCTTCAACGATCTCGAACTCGAGTTGGTGGCCACTGGGATGCAAGCTGGGGCGGCGCCCGGCGCAGCGCGGGCGACGGGCTCCTGGTCGTCTCGCGACGCCAGGAACACCCATTGATCGCTAGAAGATGTAGGCACACCGATGCTCGTGCCGACCCTTCGAAGGGCACTGGCCGACGTGCTACGATGCCGCTCGCTCTGGATTCGCCATGTCACCAAAGCCGAACCGGATAAGCCGATACGAGATCAAGAGCCCAATCGGCGGCGGTGGCATGGGGACGCTCTACCTGGCACGCGACACGAACCCCACCACCGACCGCCTGGTGGCCTTGAAGCTGCTGAAGGCCAACCTCGATTCCGGAGATCTCCGGGCTCGGTTTGCCCGAGAGGCCCAGTCACTCGCACGCCTGAACCACCCCAGCATCGTCAATATCTACGACTCCGGAGAGTTCCAGGGCGCCCCGTTCATCGTCATGGAGTACGTGAGGGGCGAGACGCTGGCCGAGAAGATCAAGAGAAAGGCCGAGCTCTCGCTGAGACAGAAGCTCAAGCTGCTCATCGAGCTGTGCTCGGGCCTGGCGCACGCCCACGAGTCCGGCGTCATCCATCGGGACGTCAAGCCCGCCAATCTGATGGTCGACCAGCAGGGTCGCTTGAAGATCGTCGACTTCGGAATCGCGCGCGTTGCCGATGCCCTGACGCAGGTCGGCGTGCAGCTCACACAGCTGAACATGCAGATTGGCACGCCGGGCTATATGTCGCCCGAGCAGATCGAAGGTAGCGACGTCGACCACCGCTGCGACATCTTCTCCGTAGGCGCCGTGGCCTACGAGCTGTTCTCCGCGCACGAGGCCTTCCCGGGCACCAACACCAAGCAGATCGAACGTAGGGTCCTCCAGGCGCAGCCCGCGCCGCTGT
Organism: Acidobacteriota bacterium; assembly: GCA_031415235.1. Lineage (GTDB taxonomy): Bacteria > Acidobacteriota > Vicinamibacteria > Vicinamibacterales > UBA2999 > CADEFD01. The sequence continues at coordinate 3,956 of JANORI010000166.1, forward strand.
TGTCGCTGGTGGCCGGTCTCGATCCGGCGGTCGCCGACATCGTGGTCACGGCGTTGGAGAAAGATCCGAACCGGCGCTACCAGGACGCCCAGTCCATGGAAGAGGCGCTCCAGCAGCAATACGTGCGTATCGCCTCCAAAGACACGCCGGTCCATCCGCGTGCCACGCCGCAGCCTGGGCAGGGCAAAGGTCACGTTTCGCGCGCCGAGATCGCATGTCGACACGCCGCCTCAATGGTCGATGAGGGCGCCCCGGAGACGGCGCGTCGCTATCTCCTGGAAGCACTGGCGGAAGATCCCAATCACCTGGCAGCGGCGACGTTGCTCTCCCAACTCGAAGGCCAGAGGCCACGGCTCGCGTCCGTCGCACCGGCCGACCTTCCCGGCCACGCGGACCTACGAGGCGAAAGAACCGACTACGCGCCGCACCGCGACAGCTTCCCCGGCGGCGACGCCGGCCAACTGGACCCAACCATCGTCGTCCGGCCTCAACCGCGCGCCGCGACGTACGGCCGGAAGCGCTCCGCGGACACGGCGAGGCGCGCGGACGACCCGGGCCGTTCCGAGCGGACCAACGACGATTCACGACGCGACCAACTCCGCGGCAGCCTCGGGAGCCACCAGGACCCGACCGTCGTCATCCGGCCCGCGACCAAGACCGCCCTGCCCCGCAAACGGCCGACGCCTCAGCCCCAATGGAACAGACCCGCTTCTCGCTGGGATCCTCGGGAATGGTCGCGCCAGGCCCAGGTCCTCGCGGTCGCGATTCCCGTTGCCTTGGCGGCGGTTGCCGGCGGCGTGTGGTTGTGGGAACCATGGAACACGGGGCACCGGCTGACCGTCACGAAGCCGGTCGGCGGCACCATCACGACGAGCAGCATCGCGTGCGGCGCAGGGGGAACCACGTGCTCAGCGTCGTTCTCCAATGCGGAGATGCTGGAGTTCGAAGCCCAAGCCGACGAAGGGTTCACGTTCACGGGTTTCACGGGCGACTGCGCGCCCGCCGGCA
>JANORI010000167.1:0-1901 GCA_031415235.1 Acidobacteriota bacterium
CCGCACCATCATCAACCTCAACAACGGCAACTCGAGCCCGGCTCCCACCGTGGTGCACGAGGCGTGCAAGCGCTACGACGACTGGGCGAACCAGGCGCCGGTGTACCACCGGGGCATGACGGAACGGAACGCCGAGACCACGCGCCGGCGTCTCGCCCAGGAATTCGGCGCCGACCCCGAGGAGATCGCGATCACAAGGAACTCGAGCGAGTCCCTGCAGATCGCGCAAAACGGCATCGACCTGAAGCCCGGAGACGAGGTGCTCACGACCGAGCAGGACTACGGCCGCATGCTGACCACCTGGGACCAGCGGGTGCGCCGCGACAAGATCAAGCTGACGCGCATCGACTTCCCGGTGCCGACCAACGGCGAGGACCTGTTCGGCCGTCTCGCCCGCGCCATCGTGCCGCAGACGAAGGTGATGCACTTCTGCCACATCACCAACCAGTCGGGACAGCTCTTCCCGGTCAAGGAACTGAGCGAGCTGTGCCGCTCGCGCGGCATCATCTCAATCGTGGACGGCGCGCACGCCCTGGGCCACTTCCCCTTCAAGCTGCGCGACCTGGGCATGGACTACTACGGCGTGTCGCTGCACAAGTGGCTGCTGGCGCCCATGGGCACCGGCATGCTGTACGTGCGCAGGGAGCGCATCGCCTCGACCTGGCCGCTGCAGGCCGCACCGGCCACGCGCGACACCGACATCCGCAATTTCGAGGAGATCGGCACGCACGCCGTTGGCGCCAAGGCGGCAATCAACGAGGCCATCGCCTTTCACCAGGCCATCGGCATCGAACGCAAGGCCGCCCGCCTGCGGTATCTCACGCTGCGCTGGGCGAACGCACTCAAGAGCGAACCGAAGATTCGCATCCACTCCAACCTCGCCGAAGGCCAGACGTGGGGCCTGGCCGTGGTCTCCATCGACGGCATCGACGCGAACAGACTCGTGCAGCACCTGTGGGACAAGTACCGCATCGTCATCGTGGCCATCGGCCACGACAATCCCGACGACGCGAAGATGTCGTACCGCGCCTTGCGCGTGACGCCGAACATCTACACGCCGCTCGAGGAGATCGACACGTTCGTCGAGGCGATGCGGACGGTCGCCAAGAACGGCTTACCGGCGTAGAACACCGAGTTCCGCGCCGCAGAGGCGTAGTTATGAAAGAGGACGAGATGACGACGCGGACATCGATAAGCCGGTCACGATGGTGATTGACACGCACGCGCACTACGACCACACCAACGGTCAGGTGGACGTCCCTTTGCCGCCACGCTGGCGAAAGCCGCCGCGGTCGCTGGCGTCGACACGATCATCAACGCGCCGCCCCAGGCGGCGCGCGTGAAGGCCGACGCGCAGGTCACCTTCAGCGAAACCACGTAGGACGCATCGACATGTCGCGAGTCCTCGTGCCCATCCTTGCCGTGCTGTGGGCGATGCCCGCCGGAGCCCAACCGCCGCGGCAGCCCCGGCCGCTCGAGAACATCAAGGTGCTCAGCGGCTGGACCGGCACGGAAGTGCGCGAGGAGATGCGCCGCATAAGCGAGGCGCTCGGTGTGAAGTGCGAGCACTGTCACGTGCAGGGCAACTTCGCGAGCGACGAGAAACGCGCCAAGCACACCGGACGCCGTATGCTGCAGCTGACCATCGCGCTCAACACCGAGTTCTTTCCGGCGCACCAGCCCGCACCCGGTGTGTCAAAGCTCGGCCGCGTCACGTGCTATACCTGTCACACCGGCGCCGCCACACCCAAGTGGTCGGCAGGCGTCGGAGGGTTCGAGTGATGACCCAGCGTATTTCGACGTGGAGCCAGGCGCGCGCGGCAGCCGTAGTCCTGGTGGGCCTCGCGCTCGGTGCCACCGCTTCAGCCCAGACGCCAGAGCCGACCAAGCCCGGCATTGCG
>JANORI010000168.1:0-2934 GCA_031415235.1 Acidobacteriota bacterium
GGTGGCCGCGGGCCTGGCGCTGGTGGCGCCGCGCGTGCCGTGGCCGCCACGCCGGCCGGACCGCGCCCGCCCACGATGGACACGGCGCCGGCCAGCAAGACGCCCACGCGCGCGCCCGACACGGTCTTCATCGACGAGCTCACCTGGGAAGAGACGCGCGACGCGCTGAAGGCGGGGAAGACCACCGTGATCGTGCCCACCGGCGGCACCGAGAAGAACGGGTATCACATGGTGCTCGGCAAGCACAACTATGTGGTGAGCTTCGCCGCCAATCAGATGGCGCGCAAGCTTGGCAACACGCTCGTAGCGCCCACGATCCAGTACGTGCCCGAAGGCGATCCCGATCGCCAGGTGCCGGGCGCGATCTCGCTGCCGTCGCCCGCCTACGACCTGCTGCTCGACGCCGCCGCGCGCAGCCTGAAGGCGCATGGCTTCAAGGACATCCTCTTCGTCGGCGACAGTGGCGGCAACCAGGCGGGAATGACGGCGGTGGCCAAGACGCTCAACGAAGAGTGGAAGGACTCGGGCACGAAGGTCTACGGCCTGGTCGACTACTACGAGCAGGGCCGCGTACACTACCGCGCGTGGCTCGAAGCGGAGTACGGCTACCAAGACGCGACCATCGGCGCGCACGCCGGCATCAGCGACACCTCGCAGATGCTCTACGTGCATCCCGCGGGCATCCGCGCGGAGCGCGTCCTGCCGTGGGGTGGCCCGGCGGATTCTGGGGTGTCCGGCGATCCCACGCTCTCTACCGCGGCCATCGGCCGCATGGGCATCGCGTTCAAGGTGAACGCGGCCATCAACCAGTTCAAGCTGCTCAAGAACCCGCCGCCGCCACGCGGCGGACGGCCGACACCGGGTGCTGGCGACTAGCAAGAGACATCGTAAGACACACTGCTCAGCGCCGTGAGCACCTCGTGTTTGCGCCGGCGCTCGAGAGCGTTATCCTTTGGACGTGTCTAGAGCCGTGTCCGTAAGGCGGCGCGGCGGCATTGAAGCAACTTGCCAGGAGAATCCCATGAAGCGTTTGGCTTTGCGCGCCGTGCCGGTGGTGGCGCTGCTCGTAGTCGGCATCGCGGCGTTGACGCCGCGGTTGTCCGGGCAGAGCACTGGTCAGCCCAGCACGAAGAACGGCGAGTGGCCGATGTACACGGCCGATCTCGCCGGCAGCAAGTACTCGCCGCTCGATCAGGTGAACGCCACCAACTTCAGCAAGATGGAAGTGGCGTGGCGGTTCAAGACCGACAACCTTGGCCCGCGCCCCGAGACCAAGCTCGAGGGCACGCCGATCATGGTCAAGGGCATGCTCTACGCCACGGCCGGCACGCGCCGCGCGGTAGTCGCGCTCGACCCGAAGAGCGGCGAGCAGAAGTGGATGTACTCCCTGGACGAGGGCGAGCGCGCCACGCGCTGGGCGCCGCGTCAGCTCTCGGGTCGTGGTCTGTCGTACTGGACCGACGGCAAGGGCGACGAGCGTATCCTCTACGTCACGACCGGTTATCAGCTGATCGCCCTCAACGCCGTGAACGGCCAGCCGGTCGCCGGTTTCGGCACCGGCGGCAAGGTCGACCTGAAGGTCGGCATCACGATCAACGGCAAGCAGGCGGACCTCGAGAAGTCGGAGATCGGCCTGCACTCCACGCCCACGGTCGTGGGTGACATCGCGATCATCGGCTCGTCGCACTTCGAGGGCCTGGGCTACGTCTACAGCACCAACGTGAAGGGTAACGTCCGCGCTTTCGACGTGCGCACCGGCAAGAAGGTGTGGCAGTTCGACACCATGCCCGGCCCGGGCGAGAAGTACCACGAGACCTGGGAAGGCGGCTCGTGGAACTGGACCGGCAACACCGGCGTGTGGACGCAGATCACGGCCGACCCGGTCGCCGGTCTGGCCTACCTGCCCGTGGAGTCGCCGACCATCGACGAATACGGCGGCAACCGCCTGGGCGACAACCTGTTTGCCGAAAGCCTCGTAGCCGTCGACCTGAAGACCGGCAAGTACAAGTGGCACTTCCAGTTCGTGCACCACCCGATCTGGGACCACGACATGTCGTCGGCGCCGCTGCTCATCGACACGACCGTCGATGGCACGCCGCGTAAGATCGTGGCGGTACCCAGCAAGCAGGGCTGGCTCTACACCTTCGACCGCATCACCGGCACGCCGATCTGGCCAATCGAAGAACGGGCCGTGCCGCAGAGCACCATGAAGGGCGAGCGCACCGCGCCGACGCAGCCGTTCCCGAGCAAGCCCCCGGCCTACGCGCGCACGCACGTGGCCGAGAGCGACCTCATCGACTTCACGCCGGAGCTGCGCAAGCAGGCGCTCGAGAACCTGAAGCACTTCCGCTGGGAGCAGATCCCCTACGTGCCGCCCACCGGACCCGAGTCGAAGGACAAGCTCGGCTCGATCAACATCGCCAACTGGAGTGGCGGCGTGAACTGGCCGGGTTCGGGCTTCGACCCCGAGACCGGCATCTTCTACACGCAGGCCGGCAACTCGGCGGTGACCGTGGGGCACTACGACCAGGAAGAATTCGACCAGGTGAACCCCGAAAACTTCAAGACGCGGGCCCGTCAGCCGCGGTGGGAAGCCGAACCGGACTACGGTCTGCCCCGTCCCGCGCGCGCCCCCGGTGCTCCAGTCGACACGTTTCCCGGCAACGAAGGCCGCCGTAAGCTCGGCGAGGGCCTCAACGGTCTGCCGCTCGTGAAGCCGCCCTACGGCGTGATGGCGGCCATCGACCTGAAGAACGGCTCGTTGCTGTTCCAGGTACCGCACGGCGACACGCCCGACGCGATTCGTGACAACCCGGTGCTGAAGGGCATGAACCTCGGCAAGACCGGCCAGAACGGCAGCGTCGGCGTGCTCGTCACCAAGACGCTGGTGATTGCCGGCGATCCGCAGTTCACCTCGACGCCCGGCCGCGGCCG
>JANORI010000169.1:0-1972 GCA_031415235.1 Acidobacteriota bacterium
CGGTGGCGACGAAATCGCTCTGCAGACGGGCGACGCCCAGTTCCTGGTCGACTGCGCGAAAGACCGCATAGCTGGCGGCAGCTACGACCAGCGCCATCAGCGCAAAGGCGCCGACCAGCAGGCTTCTTCGTCGTGCGGCCAGCGGCTCGTCGGAATCGCCATCAGCCGGCGCCACCCGCACCGTCCACGGCAGACCCGTCTCGCGCGCCGTTCTTGCGCTGCTCGGCCGATCTCCGGGCAGGGTCCCCCATGCCACCACTCCTGACGGGTCCTCGAGCGCCACGTGAAGATCCTTCCGCGTCACCACACCAGCGTCGGCAGCGAGTGCCTCCGCGCGCCCGACGATGGCGGCGGCCATGGTGGGAGTGCGTCGCCAGACGGCCACGACCGACACGCCGTCGGCCACGACCCCGACACGGCCCGCCGGCTGCTCGGTCCATAGGGGCCACATCTCGTCGACGGCACGGGCCAGCGTGGCTGCCGCACTCGCCGGGGCACTGGGCACGCCTGTCGCGATCGACTCCCGGTAGAACTCGAACGTCGGGCGATCGATGCGGTAGCGCCCGCTCGTGAGCACGGCGTCGAGGGCCATGACTTCCTGCGCAGTGCCCGCGGTGTCGCCCATCTGCGTGCGCAGCGCGAGACGTTCCCGTCGGGCCACGAGTTCGGACGGTGCCCCAGCGACCGCCACCGCGCCCATCGCCGCGAGGGCGTCGTAGGTGGCGAGCGCGTCCTTCGTGCGCCCGGCCTTGCGCACCGTGCGCGCCAGACGCATCAGCGCCGCTGCCCTGACGCGTGTGTCGGCGGTCGCGGCCAGCCGCCGGTAGGCAGACTCGGCCGTTGCGAACTCGCCGCGTGCGAACTCGCTCGATTCGGCCTCCGCGAAGATGCCACCCGGGGCCTCAGGTGCCGCCGGCACCCTCGGGTAGTACGGCAACGAGGGGCCGACGTGCCGCTGTACGCCGTGGTCGTCGAACACGAGCGCCACGACATCGGGAGGCAGCGACACTGGTGCGCCGGCGGCGAGTGCCGGCAGCCGCTCCTCCCACCATGCCAGCGCCCGGTCGAGGTCGTGCGCGATCGTGGCCGCTGCCTCCTCGAGCCGTGCGCGCTGGCGCTGCTGCTCGAGCCCTCGCTCCTGCACGAGCAGCCGCCAGCCAAGCCACCCCAGGGCCGCGAGCGGAAGGCCGGCGAGCACCGTGAACCACACGGGCAAGCGGAGCGGCGCGCCGCGGCGGGTGCGGATGGACATGGCTCGTGAACGGACGCGCCCACTATAGACACGAACCGCGGTCAGGGATCGATCCTGTTTGTGTCATGGATCGGTCAGGCACCTGGAGCTGGCGCCCCCCATCAGCAGCTGATGGGGGAAGGGCCGCCCTGAGGTCGGTTCCACAACGGGCTGCCAGAGTGCCGCGGTGGAGCACCTGGATGGTCGAGCGGACGGGGCGACACCGTGATGAATATGTTGTTATGTGTTTATGCGCACGACCCTGGAACTGGCACCCACCCTGCTGCGCGCCGCCAAGGTGCGTGCGGCCGAGCGTGGCGAGGCGCTGAAGACGCTCTTCACCAGGGCCGTGACGCACGAGCTCGGTCGGTCCGCCCATGCCGCGCGGGATCACCAGGCCGTGTGGCCGCTGATCGCTTCTGGGCGGAAGGGGACGGTCCACGTGACGAGCGACGACCTCGCCCGGGTCGACGCCAGCGACGACGCGGCACGGACCACGCGCCCTCCCCGGCGACGCCGATGAACCTGCTGGACGTCAACGTGTGGCTGGCGGGCATCTGGGATGCGCATGCCGACCACGAGGCGGTGGTGCGATGGCGCGCGCACGCCGATGGTCCGCTGGTGATGTGCCGTGTCACGCAGATGGCTCTGCTCCGGCACCTGTCGGATCCAGCTGCAGGTCAGGCCGGTCGCCCTGGTGACGCTCACTTCCTCGGCAGCAGGTTCTCCATCACCCACTGC
>JANORI010000170.1:0-1595 GCA_031415235.1 Acidobacteriota bacterium
GCCGGTGAGCTGGCGCAACTCCGCCACGCGCCGCGCCTCGAGGAGTGGCCCGGCGCAGGCCCAGTGCTCGAGCCACAGGGCGGTCGCGGCGCGGGCTTGCGCATCGAACGGTGGCGCGGCGCTCATGGCGTCATTCTAGCGCGGCCGCGAGCGCCAAGGTCGCGCTGCCACCTCGCCATCGGTCCACGCGGCCGAGGCCGCTACTTCTGCTTCTTCGGCCGATACACGTGCGTGGCCTGTCCGAAGAACACCTCGGCTGCCTCCATCACCGTCTCCGACAGCGTCGGATGGGGGTGGATGGTGAGCTTCAGGTCTTCGGCGGTGGCGCCCATCTCGATCGCGAGCACGCCTTCGGCGATCAGCTCGCCGGCGCCCGAGCCCACGACCCCCATGCCGAGGATGCGGCCTGTATCAGGATCGATGACCAGCTTGGTCATGCCGTCCACGCGGTCGATGGCAATGGCCCGGCCAGACGCCGGCCACGGAAAGCGCGTGATCTCCACCCTGCGGCCGGACTTCTCGGCCTCGGCTTCGGTCAACCCCGCCCACGCGATTTCCGGGTCGGTGAACACCACCGCGGGAATCGCCGCGGGTTCAAACTCCGCCTTGTGGCCGGCAATGGCTTCGATGGCCACCCGCGCTTCGTGCGACGCCTTGTGCGCCAGCATGGGCTCGCCCGCCACGTCGCCAATCGCGAACATCGTGGGCTCGGCGGTTCTCCGCTGGCCGTCGGTCTCGATGAAGCCCTTGGCGTCGACTTTCACGCGCGTCGTGTCGAGGCCGTCGATCTTCGAGTTCGGCCGGCGGCCGATCGACACGAGCACGTAGTCGTAGGTCTCGCTGGCCGGAGCCCCGTCGCCGTCAAACGTCACGGCCACGCCGCCCTTGGCGGCCACCATGCCGGTGACGCGCGTCGACAGCATCACGTTCGCAAACGTCTTCTCGATGCGCTGCGCCAGAGGCCTCACCAGGTCGCGGTCCGCCCCAGGCAGCAGGCCGGGCGTCATCTCGACCACCGACACCTTCGTGCCGAGCGCTGCATAGACCGAGCCCAACTCGAGGCCAATATAGCCGCCGCCCACCACGAGCAGCGTCTTGGGAATCTCGGGCAGATCGAGCGCGCCGGTAGAATCGAGCACGCGCGGACTGTCGATGCTGAGCGCGGGGATCTTCGTGGGGTGCGAGCCGGTGGCCAGCACGATGTAGTCGGCCGTCACCTGCAGCACGCCGGATGCGGTCTTGACCGACATCGTGGTGGGGCCCGTGAGGGTCGCGCGTCCCTGCACGTAGGTGATCTTCCGCTGCTTGGCGAGCTGGCCGGTGCCGCCCGTCAGTTTCTCGACCACGTTGTTCTTGTAGGCGCGCAGCTTGTCGAGGTCGATCGTCGGCGCGCCGAACTCGACGCCCCAGGCGCTCGCGTGCTTCGATTCGTCAACCAGCTTGGCCACGTGCAGCAGCGCCTTCGACGGGATGCAGCCGCGATACAGGCACACGCCGCCGGGGTTCTTCTCTTCGTCGACGAGCGTGACCTGCATGCCGAGATCGGCAGCGAAGAACGCGGCGGCGTAGCCGCCCGGACCGGCACCTAAGACAGC
>JANORI010000171.1:0-4129 GCA_031415235.1 Acidobacteriota bacterium
GTTGGCCGGACCGCGGCTCTCGTCATGGCGCCGCACATGGACGCCCCGCCCGGACATTAGCTAGACTAGCTAAATGATTGCCGTCAACATGCACGAGGCCAAGAGCCGGCTGTCTGAACTGGTCAAGGCCATCGAGGAGCGGGACGAAGTCGTCGTGCTCTGCCGCAATGGTGTTGAAGTGGCGGAGATCCGGCGGCGGGTCGCACGCCGCAAAGTGCGTGACCTGCGGCCGGATCCGAAGCTCCACGTCGAGTTCGCCGCTGGCTATAAGCCATCCGAAAAACTGACTGACGACGAATGGCCACACGACCGGCGGTGAACGTGCTGCTCGACACCTGCGCGCTGCTGGCGCTGGCGCGCGGCGACCTGCCGGCGGCGGCCGCCGCGGCGCTGCGCATCGCGCCGGAGGCCCTGGTGTCCAGCGTCAGCGCGTGGGAGGTGGCTCTCGAGGTGGCCGCGGGCAAACTTCGGCTCGCGGCTCCGCCCGCCGACTGGTGTCTCGATCTGATCGACCGATACCGTCTGCGGGAACTGCCGCTCGAGGCTCGTGTCGCGTGCGCCGCGGCGGCCCTGCCACCGCTCCACCGCGACCCGTTCGATCGCGTGCTGGTGGCGCTGGCACACGCGCACGCCCTCACCGTGCTCACGTCCGATGGCGACATCCCCCGCTACCCAGGCACGAAAACGATCTGGTGACGAGGAATCCGACCACGTAAGCCATGGCCCTCCCCCCAGGCAGTCGCCTCGGCGCCTACGAGATCGTCGCTCCCCTGGGCGCCGGCGCGATGGGTGAGGTCTATCGCGCGCGGGAGTAAGCGTCCGACCAACGCCGTCTTGCAGGCGGCGGCCGGTTCGGCCAGGGTACGGAGGAACGCGACTCAGGCGGAGGGACGAGCGCCGAAGGACCGGGTCCAGCCCTTGGGCGTGAGTTCGGCGATCTGCCAGTGCGGATGGGTGGCGATGCGGAGGAGGACGTCCTTCAGGTACGCGAAGGGCGACACATCGACGAGTTTGCAGCTCTGGACGAGCGAGTAGAGCAGCGCCGCCCGGTGGGCGCCCGCCATGGTGCCCGCGAACAGCCAATTTTTTCGACCGACCGCGACGACGCGCAATTGGTTCTCGGCGCGGGAATGCCGATACTCAGGCGCCCGTCGTCGACGAAATGCTGCAACGCCTCCCACTGATTCGTCAGACACCGCACGGCGTCACCGAGCGGGGATTTCGGCAAGGCCGTCTGCGCCAGTCGGTCGCGCTCAGCCTTGAGCTGGGCCAGCAGCGGGATCGACTGCTCGCGCCGGCGCGCGCGTCGGGCGCCAGGTCTGCGGCCGCGCGCTCGACCTGATAGAGCTGTTGGATGAGCGCCACCATGAGGGCCGCGGAGCCGTCCATCGCGAAGGCCTCGACGAAGCGACGGCGGGCATGCGCCATGCAGCCGATCTCGACGACGCGCCCGGTCGTATAGAGCCCGTCGTCCCCCGCATACGCATCGGCCTGCAACTGGCCGCGAAAGTCGGCGAGCCACGCCGCGGGCCCGTCGCGTTCATGGGTCGCGGTGGCGTCGAAGACGACCTGCTGGCCGAGGGGATCGAGGTAGACCCAGAGACGCCCCTTGAAACTGCCGCCCTGATCGCCGAGCACGGTGACGCTCGTGTCGTCGGTCTGGAGGTAGTCCGCGGCCACGACCTCGCGGCGCAGCTGCGCGCCGACCGGCGCCAGCGCGGTCGCCACGTCGGCGACCCAGTCACATAACGTGCTGCGCGACAGATCGATCCCCTCGCGGGCACAGATCCCGTCCAGGCGATGGAGCGGGAGGTGATCGACATACTTCGCGACGATCACATGCGCCAGCAGGCCCGCGCCCGCGAGCGATGTCTCCAGCGCTTGCGGCGGCGCCGCCGCTTCGACCACGCCGGTGTGACAGTGCGGGCACGCGTACGTGGCGCGCGCGGTCTCGAGGACCACGAAGCTGGCCGGCTCGTACTCCAGCTTCGAGGTGACCGTCTCGCCCAAGTCCATCTCGACGGGCTCGGTGACGGGCCCGGGCTCATTGGCCAGCTGCGCGAGTGCGAGCTGGAGCTGTCGCGGGTCGACGCGTTCGGACTTCTTGCCGAACAAGCGCCGGCAGAGCACGTCGAGCTGATGCCGCAGCGACACCACGTCCCGCTGCGATGTCGCGAGCTGCTCGTGGAGGGCCGTGATGAGCGCCTGCGCGGTGGCGAGATCCGCGATCTCGGGGGCGCGGGCGCGCGTCGCATCCATTGCCTCGATAGAACGATCCCGCGCGACGAATGTTTACGCGCGCTCACGCCACGCGCTCGTACCAGCGACGACGGCGCGTCTGCGCCACGTCCACACCGGCAAGCAGGAGGAGGAGATCCGTGCTGCGCATGACGACCGGCGTGCCCGCGTCCGCAGGGGGCCACGCGAAGGTCCCTTGCTCGAGCCGTTGTCGCAGACCCAGAAGCCGGACTGATCCCAGGCGAGCACCTTCACCCGGTCACCGCGACGATTGCGGAAGAGGAACCAATGACCCGACAACGGATCGAGCTGCAAGTGCTCACGCACGAGCGCCGCCAGTCCGTCGATCGAGCGACGCAAGTCGGTCGCGCCCGTGGCGACGGAGATCAGGACCGCTGGCGAGAGGGTCAGCATGCCGAGCGGAGCGCCGCGAGCACGGCGCGCACCCGGTCACTCGAGACGCCCTCGGGAATGGTCAGCCGCTCGCCGCTGACGAGCACCACCTCGATCGGCGCGGCCCCGGGCCGGGGCTCCGCGATCACCTGTACGGGCACAAAGGCCGGCGCCGGACCCACAGAGTCTCGCGACCGCTCTGCGAGCTTGCGACTCCAGTACCACAGGGTCCACGGCTGCACGCCATGCCGGCGCGCGAATCGCGCTTGGGGCTCACCGCTCGCACGCCACGCCGCCACGAGCCGCGTCATTCGCATCGCTGTCGTCGGTCGTGCCATCACCCACCCTCCGCACATAGGGTCGGTCGGCATCAGGCGGCATGCAAGACGCCGTTGGTCGGACGCTTACCCGCACGCAACTCGCCGTCGCCCACGATCAGGAACACCGCCGTGGGACACGCCCGGCGCACCCACACGCCATCGCCAGGAACACCGCGTGCGCCTGCGGCCGGATCTCGCGCCCCAGATCCGGCAGGATCAGCACCGGTATGGTGCGCCCGTGCAGCTCGAGATAGTTGGCCTCGCCGTCATCTTCGGTGCCGGTCACGAGTGTGGTCGTGAAGCGCGCGGGATCGAGCCGCTCGGTGAGCAGGGTCGCGTGAATGGCCGGACCGCCGATGTTCAGGCGGGCGATGATGCGCACGACGCGAATCTTGGAGTCGGGCATGCGGGCGGCATCCTGAGTGTAGCCGCTACGCGAGCTCCTCCCGCCTGGCCCCGCGCCGTTACCATAGCGTCGCCAGCAAGCATGACGGTGTGTTACGGGCGACGAGCCGCTACTTGTAACGAGAGACGCCCAGCCGTTCCGTGAGCGGCGTGGCGTGAAGGGCCGGGTCACCGGCGTTTAGCCGGGCAATTGCAGCTACCCGAGGGAGTCGGATCCGGGCCCATTGCTCGCCAGCATCATCACGGCCTCTTCGACCTTCAGCAAATCCTATCCAGCGGCCTGAAGCAAGGCGTCTGCGACGGCGCCTTCCCATCGGCGTATCGAGTATTGGTCCACCACGGTCGCGCGTCCGGCGGCTCCGATCCTCGTCCGCAGATGAGCGTCTTCGATGAGCTGCGCAAGCACGTCGAACCACTCCTGATCGGATGCCGGCAGAAAACCGTTCTCTCCGTGCTGAACGATCGCCGTATTGACGCCAACCGGGCTCATCACGGTGGCTGCGCCCATCGCCATGGATAAGAGGCCCTTCAGCCCGCATTTGCCTCGCGTCCACTCGTTGTCCGGGAGTGGCATCACGCCAATGTCCATGTCTCGCAGGAGCGCAAGTTCAGCGTTAGGGGACCAGGGCTCGCCCTGGATTTCCGCCCGCGGATGCGCGAACGCCGGATCGCCCATCACCCTGATGCGAATCCGACCACCAAAGGCGCGCTTCACCCGTTCAAGGACCGGGAGCAAGGTGCGCAAATGCTCTATGGTGGAGGGGCTCCCGCTC
>JANORI010000172.1:0-3715 GCA_031415235.1 Acidobacteriota bacterium
GGCTGCGCGCCGAAATGAGCCGCGCCACGCAGCTGCCCGGCGTGTCGCCCATCTGGACGATGCCGATCGTCAACCGCATCGACATGCTGACGACCGGCATTCGCTCGGAGGTCGGCGTGAAGATCTTCGGCACCGACCTCACGCAGCTCGAGACACTGGCCCGCCAGGTGGCCGAGGCGGTGCGCACCGTGCCGGGCGCGAGCAACGTCTACGCCGAACAGGTGACGAGTGGTCAGTATCTGAATGTCGAGGTGGACCGGGCCGCCGCCGCGCGCTACGGCATTGGCGTGGGCGCCGTGCAGCAGGTGATCGAGACGGCCGTCGGCGAGACGATTCTCACCACCACCATCGAGGGACGGTCGCGGTTTCCGGTCCGCGTGCGCTACCGGCCGGAAGATCGCGTCGACTCGAACGCGATAGGCCAGGTGCTCGTGGCGTCCCCCAGCGGCGCGCAGATCCCGCTCGCACAACTCGCGCGCATCGAGCACGCCCGCGGTCCCGCCATGATCTCATCCGAGAACGGCCTGCTCCTCGCCACCGTGCTGCTGAACGTGCAGGACCGCGACGTCGGAGGCTTCGTGGAAGAGGCGCGGGCCGCCGTGGCGGGTGCCGTCAGCCTCCCTGCGGGGTATTACCTCGGGTGGAGCGGGCGTTGGGAGAACCAGGAGCGCGCGCGGGCCCGCCTGCAGATCGTCATTCCCATCGTGCTCACGATCATCTTCGTCCTGCTGTACTTCACCTACGGCTCGGTCATCGAGGCCGCTCACGTGCTGCTCGCGGTGCCGTTTGCGTTGACCGGCGGGGTCTTCCTGCTGTGGGGGCTTGGCTACAACTTCTCCGTGGCGGTCTGGGTCGGGTTCATCGCGCTCTTCGGCACGGCCGTGCAAACGGGCGTGGTGATGGTGATCTACCTGGAAGAGGCCGTCGAGCGAAAGCGGTTGGAGTCGGGTGGCACGCTCACGCATGCGGGGTTGCGTGAGGCCGTGATGGAAGGCGCCCTCCTGCGCCTGCGCCCGAAGGTCATGACCGTATCGACGGTCGTGGCCGGCCTGCTGCCCATCATGTGGAGCACGAGTGTCGGCGCGGAGGTCATGAAGCCCCTGGCCACGCCCGTGCTGGGCGGCATGATCTCGTCGCTCCTCCATGTGCTGATCGTGACCCCGGTGATCTTCCTGTCGATTCGTGAGCGACAACTCGGACTTCGGCGCGAGGTGGTGCCAGTGGTCGAGCCGCGGCGAACACGCCGCCGGACAGTAATTGCAACCGCACTGGTGGCCGCGATCGTGGCCGGGTCGGCGGTGACCTGGCGGCTCGTGCGTCCGGGAGCGTCAGAGACGGAGTCGGCGGCTGCCGGAAACGTCGTCCACAGCGCGCGGTCCGGAGCCCTGGACGTCGTGGTGCTGTCGCCGGGCGGCACGCTCCGAACCGGGCGGAACACCTTCACGGTGGAGTTTCGCGCATTGGAGGGCCGCCTGGTCGATGTGGGTACCGTGCGGGTGGGCGCCTCCATGGCGATGCCCGGCATGGTCATGCCCGGCAACGCGCAGGTGCAGCCCACCGGCGTGCCTGGCCGATTCACGGTGACCGCCGAGTTCGGCATGGCTGGGGCCTGGCCGATCACCATCGAGTGGGTGGGCCCGGCCGGCCGAAGTGCGGTTACGTTCGAGGGGAGCGTTCAATGAGTCGCCGCGTCATCGCCTTCGTCACTGCCGGGCTGTCGTGGGCGGCCGCGACCCACGGTCAGGAACCCGGCCTCGGGCTCGATGCGGCCATCGCTCGTGCTCTGGCGCACGAGCCGTCCCTGCGCGCGGACCGGGCGGAGGTGGAGGTCGCGAGAGGCCTGCGGCAGCAGGCGGGTCTGCGGCCGAATCCGACGCTGAACGTGGAGCGTCGCGATGAGCCTGGCGGCACCGATAGCCTGACGACCGTCGGCCTCGAATGGCCCCTGGACCTGTTCCGCCGTTCGGGGCGCGTGCAGGCCGCAGACCGGTCGCTGACCCAGGCGCAACTGGGCGTTGCGGATCGGGAACGTCTGCTGGTGGCGGAGGTGCGGCTGCACTACGGCGCCGCCGCGGCGGCGCTGCGCGAGGTGGCGGTCGCGGAGGATCTCGTGGCGGCCGCGCGACGACAGCTCGCCCTCGTCCGCGCGCGCGTCGATGCAGGCGCCACGTCGCCTCTCGAGCGCGACCTGCTCGACGTGGAGGTGCGGAAGCTCGACGCCGGGCGCCTCGTGGCCATCGGTCGCGCCGACGTGGCACTCGTGCAGTTGAAGCAGGTCCTGGGGATGGGCCCGCACGAGCCGCTGCAGCTGCGCGACTCCCTCGACGTGCTGGTGGCCGCGGGTGACGCCGAGTCTCCATTGGTGGCCAGCGCTGAACGTGAGGTGCGGCCAGATGTCAAAGAGGCCGAAGCGCAGGTGATGGTGGCTGACGCGCGCATCGACCAGGCCCGTCGCGAGGGCCGGGCAGACGTCAGCCTGTTCGGCACCTACATGCGCATGGACAACGGTTTCCCCCAGTTGGGTGTCGGACTCACCGGGTCGCCGGAGCGGGTACGCGGCCGCTTCAACTACGTGGCCGCCGGTGCGGCAATGTCCATCCCGCTGTTGAATCGCAATCAGGGGCAGGTGGCCGCCGCGCAGGCGGCACGCGTCAGCGCCGAGGCTCACCTGGCGGCGATCGACCTGGCGGCGCGCGTCGAGGTGGCGGCGGCCCAGGCCCGCGACGCGCAGGCCCGCCGGGCGTATCAGGTCTACGACGGCGGGGTGCGCGAGCTGGCGCGTCGGAATCTGGACGTCGTCCGCCAGACCTTCGAGCTCGGTCGAGCCACCGTGTTCGACGTGCTGGCTGAGCAACGCCGTGTCTTCGAGATCGAGCAAGGCCATATCGCCGCCGCGCGAGAGGCCTGGGAGGCGCGCGTGGCATTGAAGCGCGCCATGGGGGAGACGAGATGACGACAACATCACGCGTCGGTCTGCCGTGGCCGGCCCTTGTCGGCTCCGCGGTGCTGCTGGTCGCGCTTGGCGCGGGCGGGACGTATATCAGCCTGCGCTCCGCGAATCCGTCCAGGTCTGCGGAAGGCGCGTCGGCGATGCCGGATTCGGCTCGACCGTCTGAACAGGCAGCTCGCATTGGCTCGGCGGAGGTGACGTCCGATCGATCCGCGCCGCTGCCAGACGTGGTCGTGACGCTCAGTCAGCAGGCGGCAGAGCGCGTCGGCATCGTCGTGTCTCAGGTTCTGGCGGGCCAGGCCAGCGGCGGGCTCCGCGCCCCAGGCGTGGTGCAGCCCAACGCGTACCGGCAGGTAGTTGTCACGCCTCTGGTCAGTGGACGCGTCACGAGTGTGGCGGCTGAACTGGGCCAGGCCGTTCAACGGGGGCAGACGATCGCGAGGATCTTCAGCCCGGAACTGGTCGAAGCGCAGACGCGCTATGTTTCGGCGCGCGCTGAACTTGGCGCGCATGAACAGGCACTCGCGCGCACCGAGAAGCTCGTGGGGATTGGCGCCGCCAGCCGTCAGGAACTGGAGCGCATCCAGGCGGAACATGCGGCGCGGCGAGCGGATCTCGAAGGCGCTGCCGCACGACTCCAACTCCTGGGCATCTCACCCGCGGCCCTCGGCACCCTCGCGCCAGGGCACGACCAGGGCGCGACGGTGGACGTCCCTGCGCCGATCGCCGGGATCGTGACGGAACGCACCGCGAATGCCGGCCTGA
>JANORI010000173.1:0-16215 GCA_031415235.1 Acidobacteriota bacterium
TGCAGCCGCGCGTCATGCTCTTTGACGAGCCCACCTCGTCGCTCGACCCCGAGATGGTGGGGGAGGTGCTGGCCGTGATGCAGACGCTGGCGGATGAAGGGATGACGATGGTCGTGGTGACCCACGAGATGGGCTTTGCCCGTCGCGTGGCCCACCGCGTGCTCTTCCTCGACGAGGGGCAGCTGGTGGAGGAAGGCGCGCCGGCGGACCTGTTCGAGCATCCGCGCGAGCCGCGCACGCAGCGCTTCCTCAGCAAGGTGTTGTAGCGCCCGACCCGTCCTACAGGCCCTCGATCGTCAGCGTCACATCGGCGTTCCTCCAGGCCGCGTCCAGCGCCAGCGTGACCCACTCGGCGTCGGCCGGTTTGCCCTGCTTCACCAGGCACTCGCGCAGCCCGAAGAGCGAACGGGCGTTCCGGGGATTCCGCACGAGATCCTCGCGGAACACCCGTTCTGCCTCGGCGGTTCGGCCGGCGATGAGCAGCGCCGCACCGAGCGACTCGCGCACCGGGTAGAACCAGACGGGAGGCTCGTCGTACGCCACCTTGTCGGCCGCCGCGACGGCACGTGTCCACAGCCGAATCGGGTCGGCCTGCGAGCCGCGAGCCGCCGCAATCCGCGCATCGAGCACGAGGGCAGCGAGGCCCAGAATGGTGCGCGCGCTCTCGAGGCCCGTACCGCCAAAGAGCGCCTCGGTAGGCACCGCGGTCGTGGCCGTCTGCAACGCGGCCCGCTCAGCCGCGGCCTGGTCGGCCTGGCCCGTGCGCGCAAGGGCCACACCTCTGGCGAAGTGCCACCACGCCACCTCCACCGGGTGGTCCGCTGGCGGCGAGGCCAGCGCCAGGATCTCGTCGTGGCGACCGAAGCGCAGCAGCACCGAGGTGTGAATCGAGATCATCGATTCCACCATCGGCATCATCTGCGTGTGGGGCCCGAGCCGTTCGGCCACTTCCCTGGCGGCCACCCGCGCCTCAGCGAGGCGGCCCTGCATCATCTCGGAGTCCACCAGGAAATGGAGGTTGTGCGGATAGTAAGCCAGGCCATAGAAGTTGTCGGCGGGCGCCGTCTTCAGATAGATCCGGTCGGCCTCTGCGCCGGCCAGGTTGGCGCGCGCCGCGGCCGCGTGGTCGCCCGTGCGCGCGTAGATATGGGCGGGCATGTGCGACAGGTGACCGGCACCCGGCGCCAGTGTCGTCAGGCGCTCGGCGCTAGGCAGGGCGAGGCCGGGATTGGGTGACGCCTCGACCGTGTGGATGTAGTAGTGATTCGCGCCGAGGTGATTGGGATCGCGACGCAGCACTGACTCCAGCACCGCCACGATCTCGGGCGTGCGGTCCGCCGGCCGGCCATCGAGCGTCCAGAGTTTCCAGGCGCGCAGGTTCATCAGGCTTTCGGCATACAACGTGGCCGCGTCGAGATCGTCGGGGTACGTGCGCGACAGATCGCGCATCCTGTCCGCGTGCTGACGTGCCAGTGCCGCTCGGTCGGCCTTCGGGTCTGGCGAGAACCGAAGCGCCATCGCCTCGATGTAGGCCCGCTCGTGCTCGGATCCACCAGAGGAAAGCGCGAGCGCCCGCTGCATCGCCGCATGGGCTTGCTTTGCGCGCGCGTCGTCGACATCGACGTTGTAGTTGGGACCGAGCGCCCAGGCGATTCCCCAGTGAGGCATTGCGGCCTTGGGGTCGAGTTCTACGGCCCGTGTGAACGAGCGGACGGCTTCCTCATGGTTGAAGCCGAACACCAGATCGAACCCCTGGTCGAAGTGTCGCTGCGCGTCGGGGTTGGTCGTCGTGATCGGATGATGGTGCGTGCCGAAGTTCAACTCGACCGGCGCGGCCGCGGCCGGAGGAGCGGTCGTGCTGGGCGTCTCTGGTGGCGCGCCGTTGCACGCGACGAGCATCGTCCCTGCGGCAAACGCGATCAGAAGCCCGAGTCCAACCCGGTCAGTCGACGCATGTGTACTCATGCGGCGGATTGTAGGGCCGCGGCTCAGAGGCTTTCAACTCATCACTGCCGCGGACGAGCTGGCGCCGGCGGCTACGATCCGCCAAAGCTCAGCCACGTGCCGGCGAGCGGTTCCTGACCGACGCCGGGCTTCGACCAGTCACACACGCCGGCTGGAAACACCCGGCGCAAACGGGCGAGGTCACCAGCTGAGAGCGACGTCTTGTAGTCAGTGGCCGACACGGGCTTCAGCGGGCATATCAGGGTCTTCGGCTTGGGCGCCATTCTACTCGCACGCCGAGCGGCCCTCCCAACGGTCGCCCATCTGCGGGCAAGTGTGGGTAAATAGGGGCATGCAGATAATTCTTGGCGCCCACGGGGTCATCGGCCGCGAACTGTCGAGGAACCTGGTCTCGCACACCAACCGCCTTCGCCAGGTCAGCCGCGGGCCCGATCCGGCGCCGAAGACGAGTGTCAACTCGACGGTGTGCCGCATCAGCCCTGACGGCCGCGCGCGGCGCGTCTATCTCGGCCTGAGGTTGGGCCGAACGCCGTCGGCCACCCGCACCGACGGCATCAGCGGACTGGCGCTCGATCCTCGAGGCCGCATCCACTTCGGCGCCATCATCAACGAGGCCAGCGGAAGCCAGATTCGTCGCCTCGACGAGGCCACTGGTGTGGCTGCGGTCGTGGCGGGCACCCCGCGGCCGACCGATGTCGCCGTGACGACCTGGGCGTTCTGAGCGCAGGAGAGGCGACCGACAATGAGCGTGGACAACGAGTCGTGGACAGATGCCGGCGCCGCCGACGATCTTGCGCAGCGTCCGGTACAGGAGATCCTGGTCGGACGCGCGAGAGTGGCGCTGACCTGTAGAGACGGCGTCTTCGGGGCGATTTCTGGCGTGTGCAATCACGTCGGCGGCCCGCTTGGCAAGGGCACGCTCGATGGGGACTACGTGGTGTGTCCGTGGCACTACTGGAAGTTCCACTGCCAGACGGGCATCGGCGAGCCGGGCTTCGAAGCCGACCGCGTGCCCGCCCACGAGGTGCGGGTCGAGCACGGCCGTGTGCTGGTCAGAAACGCCGCCGTCTCGAAGCGCACGCACAAGGTGCACGCGCCGCATCCCCTGGCGCGGCCGGTGCAGCGCCAGGCCGGGCCGATTCGCATCCTGGGAATCTCGACCACGGCGATGACCGAGGGCCATCCTCGCTACAGCACGTCGGACGCGCTGCTCGAGCACGGCCTGCAGGTGGCCGCCAGCCAGAACACCTGCGAGACTCGTATCATCCGGCTGCGCGACCTGCAGTTCCGCGCGTGCGAGGGGTTCTACAGCAAGGCCGCGCGCGCCTGCACCTGGCCCTGCTCGATCACGCAGATGGACGCCGACGACGAGATGGATCAGGTCTACGAGGGCCTCGTGCACTGGGCCGACGCGGTCGTGCTCGCGACGCCGATCCGCTGGGGCGGCGCGAGCAGCCTGTACTACAAGATGGCCGAGCGGATGAACTGCATCCAGAACCAGGAGACGATCGCGAACACGCATCTGCTGCGCAACAAGGTAGCGGGGTTCATCATCACCGGCGGACAGGACAACGTGCAGGCAGTGGCCGGGCAGTTACTCGGCTTCTTCGCGGAAGTGGGCCTGCAGTTTCCGCAGTTCCCCTACATCGCCCACTCGCGCGGCTGGTCGGCCGAAGACATGGAGAACAACGAGCGCTACGTACAGCAGTCGGCCGTGCTGCACGAGGGCGCCGCGGCCCTGGTGGAACGCTGTGCCGCCATGGCGAGAGGCCTCGTCGAGGCAACAGAGGGCAGAAGCGCGTTGGTTCGTGGCGGACGAAAAGGTGCCCGGTTCGATGTGGTGCCGTAGGCCGGAAATGAGGGACGCCGCGCCGTCGAGCCCTGGCCGGAATCAGTTGGCGGGGTAGACTCGACGCGGGTGCATGATGCCCCCGTGCCACCGCTGATGAGGATTCTTGTGCACCTGCTCGTCTTCGCGGCCCTGTGCCTCTTTGTACCGCGTGCGAGCGCCGGTCAGGCCGTGAGCGTGCTGCGCATCACGGTGGCGCTGGTGGACGCCGAGCAGAGAGTCATGCCGGTCGCGCGTCATGTCTTGCTCGTGAGCGACAACCCGGCCAGCACCGCACCCCGGCGCGTCGTGACGGCTTCAGATGGCACCGTGTCGGTGAAGCTGCCGCCAGGAAACTACACGGTGGAATCGGACCGGCCAGTGGCGTTCCAGGACCGGGAATATCAATGGACGCAGACGCTCGACGTCGCCGCCGGCCGCGACGCCACACTCGCGTTGACGGCGGCCAACGCCGAGGTCGGCGCCCTCACCCCGGCATCCGCTACGCCTGCGCTCAGGCCGGTGGACGCCTCCGACGTGCTCTCCCTGTGGCAGGGCAGCGTCGTCGCACTCTGGACTGCGACCACGCGGGCTTCTGGCTTCGTCATCGACGCGCGCGGCCTCGTGGCGACGAATCAGCAGGTCGTCGGATCCGCCACAGTGACCGAGGTGCAGATCACGCCGACCGTCAAGGTCATGGGCCGCGTGATCGCCGCGGACGCGGCAAGCGACGTGGCCATCCTGTGGATCGACCCCATGGCGATTGCGTCGGTGAAGCCGGTGCCGCTCGGATGCACGATGCCGTCGAAGGCTCCGCTCGTGAACGAGCAAGAGATCGTCGCGCTTGGCAGCGTGCCTGGCCATCAGACTCGCAGCACGTCCGGCAGGCTCAGTCGCGTGGCGTCGCGGGCCATGCTCGCGGACTTCTCGCTCGCGAACGCCAGCGTTGGGGGACCCGTGTTCGCCGCTGCCGGTCACGTGGTCGGCCTGACGTCGTTCGTCGTCGGGAAGGAGGGGGATAGACGCGACGAATCCCGCGTCGTCCGTATCGACGCGGTGTGCGACGTCGTCGCGTCCGCCGAGAAGAAGCTGAGTGCCACCGCGCCGCCGAGCGCTACGCCGCTGCCCGTGGAGCCGGCACAGCACATTCCGGCCGACGTGCTCGAGAGCGCCGCGAAACGCCGCGTGGGCAGCCTGAGCCCGTATCGCGCGGCCTCGTCTGGCTTCGACATTGCGTTCATCACGCCGGTGGTGGCCTACGGCGGGCAGCGATCGATGGACTTCGCCAACTGGTCCGACTACGTGGCCGATTCACCGACGGTGCTGCTCGTGCGCGTGACGCCGAAGCAGGTGGAGAAGCTCTGGACCAAGGTGGCGCGCGGCGTGGCGATGACGCAGGGAATCGCGCTGCCCCCGATCAAGAGCTTCAAGTCCGGGTTCGCGCGTCTGCAGGCCTTCTGCGGTGATGCCGAGGTGACGCCGATTCACCCGTTCCTCCTCGAACGGCGCATCTCGGAGACCGACGCCGTCTACGAGGGGCTCTACGTGTTCGATCCAGACGCGCTCGGACCGCAGTGCGACACCGTCAGGCTCGAGCTGTATTCAGACAAGGAACCCGCCAAGGCGGATCCGGCCGTGGTCGATCCGAAGGTGCTGCGGCAGATCGGGCAGGACTTCGCGCCGTATCGCGAGTTGAAGTAGCGGCGCGGCTGCCGGGGGCACTAGAACAGGATCCGTTGAGCACGCTGACGCGCGGCACCGGCTGTCCCGAGTTGATGTTGACGATGCCGGCCACCTGCCCGCCGCCGGCCACCGCCCGCGCGAGCGCCGGGCCGGTGCGGAAGAAACGGCAGCTCAGACACGTACGAGGCGTTGAAGATGTGCCGGCGGTCGGTGCGCGCATCGGCGTAGTCGGCACCTGGATCCAGCGGGTTCTGAGAGATGTCGATGGCGTCGCGGTCGTTGGTCGAATCCGTCTGGTTGCGGCTCAGCGTGTAGTTCAGCGTGGTCGCGTTGCAGGACACGGTGGCTGGCGCCGTGAATCCAGCGCGCCCGTTCCGCTCGTGTGGCGCGATCACGATGCGTGAGACGACGGCACGCAGCCGGCATTGTCGGGGAACACCTCCGGGATCGTCTGACCGCAATCGGCGCGCGTGTTCCTGATGTCGTCGGGATTCCGCGAGTGACCCTTGACCGTGTAGACGGCATGCCAATGTTCCTATCGTTCCATCCTACCTACCTCACGCGCCGCAGCTGGGCCCTGGAGTAGACCTCGAACGGCTTGCCGCTCTCCGCCAGCTCGAAGATTTCCTCGAACGCATCGGGCCCGTGCACGACATACGTCTCCCGGGCGCGCCAGCCTGCCGGAATGTTCTCGATCGACTCCGTGGTGAAGGAGATCCGATTGACCGAGGTGCCGTCATCCTGAACGTACTGGTTGACGAAGCCCTCGACATGAAACTGCCGGAGAACCAGCTTCTTCCTGGCCCGATCGAAGCTGAAATAGCCCTCGTCCTCGTGCACCTCGCCTTTGGGGTTCTTCTCCTGCACGAGGTACTCGCTTCGGTTGTGGACGCGGATGAAGCGTCCATTCAGCGCTCGCACGTACTCCCGTCGGAGCGTGCCGTTGCCAGGCTGACCCTCCGACGTGCCGTCCCACCGGCCGAGCAAGAAGGCGACGGGCTCGAGGGGATCGGCAGTTGCCGGTTGCCGCGCCGGCACAATGCCGCCAGACGCAAGCCACAGGAGAGCGATCGCCAGGAAGGCCCGGCGGTACCGAGAGGCGTCGGGTTGAGGCAGGGGCCAGATGCTCATTTTCGGAGTTCCCCTCTGGAAGCGAACCGCGTGTTCGGGCAGTATGCACCGGTTCGAACTCGCCGCAGACGCGTCGTGGGAGTGACTCGGGTGTCGTCGGCCAGGTGCCGTCGTACACGAAGATGCTCCAGGCAGGCGCGGATAGACTAGGAGGCGCATGACACCGCCCACCGCGGCTGCGCCGCCTGGCTGGTCGAGCCGACTGCCCGCGGGCGTGCGGCCGTATCTGGAGGCGGCGCCGCTGGCAGCGGCATTCCTCGGCGTGTCGTCCGGCTTCGCCTTCGCGATGATCGGCGCAACCCTCAGCACTCGCCTCGCGCAATACGGCGTTCGCAAGAGCGCGGTCACCGCGTTCGCCCTCACCTTCCTGGCCTACAACGTCAAGTTTCTGTGGGCCCCGGTCGTGGACACCGTGCGCCTGCCGGTGCTCGGCCGATTCGGTCAGCGGCGTTCGTGGCTGTGGCTGGTCGGCGTCCTGGTGATGGGCGCGGTCGTCTATCTGGGCAGCGTCGACCCGACCGCGTCGCTATCGCACGTGGCCACGGCCGCGATCCTCGTCGGCGTGGCCGGCGCCACTTTCGACATCGTCATCGACGCGTATCGCATCGAGTTGCTGGAACCCCGGCAGCTCGGCATCGGCGCTGGCATGAACCAGTACGGCTGGCGCGTCGGCGCCGCGTCGGCCGGAGCCGTGGCCTTGGTGATTGCCTCGCGCCACGGCTGGACGGCCGCCTATGCCGCGTGCGCACTCTTCGCGCTACCCGCCATGATCGTAGGCGTCGTGATGGGCGAGCCGGTGCGTCGCCGGCCGCCCGCGCCGCCAAACGGCGTCGTCGAGGCGGTGATCGCTTACTTCAGCCCGCTTGCGGAGTTCCTGCGGCGCCCGGGCGCGCTCGTGGTCCTGGCCTTCGTACTCATCCACAAGGTGGGCGACACACTGGCCAATTTGACCCTGCGCCTGCTGTTCCAGGACCTCCGGTTCACCAACGACGAAATCGCGTTCTACGACGTGGCCGTCGGCTTTGCCGCCCTGCTGGCTGGCGTGTTCGTGGGCGCCACGATGTACACGTCGATGGGCATGAAGCGGTCGGTCTTCGTCAGCCTGGTGCTGATGGCCGT
Organism: Acidobacteriota bacterium; assembly: GCA_031415235.1. GTDB lineage: Bacteria > Acidobacteriota > Vicinamibacteria > Vicinamibacterales > UBA2999 > CADEFD01. The sequence continues at coordinate 7,727 of JANORI010000173.1, forward strand.
GTCGAACCTCAGCTTCGCCGCCCTTGCGGCCTACGGCCACAGCAACCTTGGGATGGCGGGCGCTATTGGGTTCGAGAACTTCGCAAGCGGCATCGGCGGCGTGGCCGTGGTGGCGTATCTGTCGGCCCTCTGCAACCTGCGCTTCACCGCGACGCAGTACGCGCTGCTCTCGGCGCTGGCCAGCATTGCCGGGCGATTCCTGACGGGCACGACCGCGGGCGCGCTCATCGAAGCGATGGGCTACGTGAACTTCTATCTGCTGACGACGCTCATCGCGCTGCCGGGCGTTGCGCTCTACGGCTACATGGTTCGGGCCGGTCTCGCTGACGTCCCGATCGGGACGGCGGGGCGGGATGGCGAGTAGAACCAGCCGGCTGAGTGGCCCGAAAGCGGCGGTTTCCAAATCGCGGCGCGGCTCTCCGCACCTCACGAAGACTCCAGCAATCCAGCCGTGTCAGGGACGGGCGAGTCGTCGCAGAACGACGGCGACCCTCTCGGCCTGGGTGGACGTCGAACTGGTGCGGCAGGCGCCATCGTGGCGGCGCATCGGGGCTAGAGCTAGATGCGAGCGAGAAGGCGCTACTCGAGTCGGTCGAACGCGGAGAATGGAAGTCGGTCGGCGGCAGAAGCGGGCGCTCGCGGAAGGGCTGCCGTATCAGACGCTGATCTCGAGCCTGCTGCACAAGTACGCGGCGGGCCGTCTGAAAGAGGTTTAGCAACGCTCTCATGACCACTCACGCCGAAGATCACCTTTCGTCGCTTGCCCTGACCCCGCGCGGTCACCTGCTGTTCACGGCCGGAGCCACGCCCGGCACGGGGGACGCGCAACCGCGCCGGCTCGACGACGCCTTCGGCCGTAGCTCAGGCCACGGACTGCTGGAGCTGGGGGCCACTGATGTGGGCACGGCGTTGCCTGCGGACCTCGCCTTCTGGCGCGACTTCGCCGCGCAGTTCGTCACTGCCGCGTGCGCGCAGCCCGACGCGATCGGGCGGCGCACACCGGTGCCGGCCCCTGGCCTTGCCGAACTCGACGCCCTGGCTGCCGCCGCGCCGCCCATGACCGGCGCCGAGTATCTGTCGGCTCCGGTGCTGCAGGCGCTGTGGAGTGCCACGGACGTCGCGTTTCGATCCGCACTCGCTGAGGCGAACGAGTCGGTCGAGACCTTCCTTCAACGCAAGCATCCGGCGTGGCACCAGGTGGGCCGGGTGCACTTCAACCTGGCCGAGAACCGCCGCGACGACGAAGCGCCGTTCGCCTTCCTGGCCACCTACACCACGCAACTGTCCACCGCCGCGACGCCGCAGCACGTGCCGCTCGGCCGAGCCCTCATCGAGTTCGCTGGCAGCGCGCACCAGGCCCGGCTGCTCTCGTTGCTGCTGCCCGTGCAGCGGGCGGCGGCCGAGTGTGCCTGGCTGCAGGCGATGATCGACGCGGGCGAGATCTACCATCCGCTGCGCTGGACTCCTGCGGACGCGTTGCAACTGCTCGCCGACGTGCCGCGCCTCGAAGCGGCGGGGGTCGTGGTGCGCGTGCCGAAGACGTGGCGCGCGCAGCGACCGCCCCGTCCGCAGGTGACGGCCACCGTGGGTGGGAAGCCGCCGTCGCAGCTCGGTCGCGACGCGCTGCTCGACTTCACGATGGGCGTCACCCTCGACGGCGCGCAGTTGACCGAAGCCGAGGTCGAACAGGTGCTCGCCTCGACCAATGGACTGCACTTGATGCGTGGTCGCTGGGTGGAGCTCGACGGCGATCGCCTTCGCCGCACGCTCGACTCCTTTCGCAACGCCGAGACGGCCGCCGCCCGCGGCGGCCTCTCGTTTGGCGAAGCCATGCGACTGCTGGCGGGCGCGCCGGCGCCCGGCGACGCCGTGGCCACGACTTTGCCCGAGTGGTCGAGTGTCGCGGCGGGGCCGTGGCTGGCCAAGACACTGGCGCACCTGCGCGACCCGGCGCAGCTGGCGCACCTGGATCCTGGTGACGCGCTGAAGGCCACGTTGCGGCCCTACCAGCAGGTGGGCGTGCGCTGGCTGCACCTGCTGTCGAGCCTGGGCCTTGGCGCCTGTCTTGCCGATGACATGGGCCTGGGCAAGACCATGCAGGTGCTGGCGTTGCTGCTCGTGACGCGGGCGCGCGCGGCCGGCGATGAGTCGCGTCGCACGAGCCTGCTCGTGGCGCCAGCGTCGCTGCTGGCCAACTGGGCGGCCGAGATCGAACGATTCGCGCCGACGATCTCCGCCCTCGTCGCGCATCCCTCGGCGATGACCAGTGCCGACCTGAAGGCGCTCGACGCCGAACGCCTCGCCGACGTCGACCTCGTGATCACGAGCTACGGCTCGCTCCAGCGCGTGTCAGCCCTGCTGGCCACGCCGTGGCAGCTCGCGATTCTCGACGAAGCGCAAGCCATCAAGACTCCGGGCGCCAAGCAGACCCGCGCCGTGAAGCAGCTCGATGCGCGCGCCCGCATCGCCCTCAGCGGCACGCCGGTCGAGAATCGCCTGGGCGATCTGTGGTCGATCTTCGACTTCCTCAACCCCGGGCTGCTGGGCTCGGGCAAGGCGTTCTCGACCGTAGCCAAGCGGCTGTCGTCGCAGGGTCCGTCGACCGGCGCGACGAGTCCATACGCGCCACTGCGGGCGCTCGTGCGTCCCTACATCCTGCGGCGCTTGAAGACCGACCCGACGGTGATCGCCGACCTGCCGGACAAAACCGAGGTCAAGGCGTTCTGTGGCCTGACCAGGAAGCAAGCCGTGCTCTATCAGCAGGCGGTGGACGCGCTGGCCGCCGAACTCGGCCGGTCCGAGGGGATGGCGCGCCGCGGCGCCGTGCTGGCATCGCTCATGCGCTTCAAGCAAATTTGCAATCACCCGTCGCAGTGGCTGGGTGATGGCCAGTGGCACGAGGCCGACAGCGGGAAGCTGGCGCGGCTGCGCGAGATCGCCGAGGTGATTGCGGCCAAGCAGGAAAAGGTGCTCGTGTTCACCCAGTTCCGCGAGATGACCGCGCCGCTCGCCGAGTTCCTCACCGGGATCTTCGGTCGCCCGGGTCTGGTGCTGCACGGCGACACGGCCGTGGCCAGGCGCCAGCCGCTCGTGCGTCAATTCCAGGACGATGAACAGGTGCCGTTCTTCGTGCTCTCGCTCAAAGCCGGCGGCGCCGGCCTCAACCTGACGGCCGCGTCGCACGTCGTGCACTTCGACCGGTGGTGGAATCCAGCCGTGGAGAACCAGGCGACCGACCGCGCGTTTCGTATCGGTCAGACCAAGAACGTGCTGGTGCACAAGTTCGTATGCCGCGGCACGGTCGAGGAGAAGATCGATCGGCTCATTGACGCCAAGCGCCAGCTCTCACAGGATCTACTCGAAGGTGGCGGCGAGCGGCTCGTCACCGAAATGGGCGACGATGAACTGCTGACGCTGGTCGCGCTCGACCTGCACGCAGCAACCGGGGAGTGACACGTGGCGTTCGATGACTACTACTTCTTCAGACCCCAGGTCTCAGCGGCCGCGCGACGCGCGCTGGCGGCTCGGCAACTGGCGACGCTCAAAAAGAAGGGCCGCACCGTCGCGCCCGTGGCGATCGAGGGCCGCGCCATCGCCCGCACGTTCTGGGGCAAGGCGTGGTGTGACAACCTCGAGCGCTACAGCGACTACGCCAATCGCCTGCCGCGCGGCCGCAGCTACGTGCGCCACGGCTCGGTGGTCGACCTGCAGGTGGGTCCAGGCCGGGTCACCGCACTCGTCAGCGGCTCGTCGCTGTACGACGTGACGGTCACGGTTGCCGTGGTGCCTCGGGCGCAGTGGAGCGCCATGTGCAAGGACTGCGCCGGCGCCATCGACTCGCTCGTCGAACTGCTGCAGGGCCACTTGTCGACGACCGTCATGACCCGGCTGTGCCAGGAGAAGTCCGGGCTCTTTCCGTCGCCCAAGGATCTGGTGTTCACCTGCAGCTGTCCCGATTGGGCGTCGATGTGCAAGCACGTGGCGGCCGTGTTGTACGGCATTGGCGCCCGCCTTGACCGTCAGCCGGAGTTGCTGTTCACGTTGCGTCAGGTCGAGCAGCAGGAACTGATCGCCAACGCTGGCGCCGAACTACCAGCCAAGGCGCGGCGGCCAGCGTCAACCAAGGTGCTGGCGAGTGACGATCTGTCGGAGATGTTCGGCATCGACATCGCGCCAGAGGCCAGGCCGGCGAAGCCGACGGGCAAGGCGTCCAGGCGCGCACCGGCGCCGAAGGCGAAGTCCAAGTCCAAGTCCAAGCCCAAGCCCAAGCCCAAGCCCAAGCCGACGCCAAGGCCAAAGCCAAAGCCAAAGCCAAAGTCAAAGCCAAAGTCAAAGCCAAAGCCGCCCCGGAGAAGAGGCATGTCAGCAGAGGAACGAGCGGCCGTCACCGAGCGCATGCGCCGGTACTGGGCCACGCGAAAGCCGTTGGGGTAGGACGCGGGTCACAACCGTTCGCTGCCATCGTCCAAAGATGCATGCGCTCGCCGCCCTGGTCACCGTGGCCACCGCGGTTGGCGGGGCGCAGCAGCCCGCCCCCGCCGTCGACACGTCGAAGCTGGGGCCACAAGTGGGGGCCACTGTGCCGCCGTTCTCTGGCGTCGACCAGTTCGGCACACCGCAGTCGCTGGCATCGCTGTCGGGGCCCAAGGGGCTGATGCTCGTCTTCAGCCGCTCGGCCGCTACGGCGATCATCAAGCGCTACGGGCTGTTCAACGCCACCGTCGATGCGCAGACGCGGGCCTTCGGCATCCCGCACTACGCTTCGACCTCGACGCCCAAGCCGTCCGCGACGCGGTTCACGAACGCGAAGTAGGCCACGATGGCACAGGCGTCGTGAATGGCGCGGTCGTCATACCCCTGGGCCCGCAGGTCGTCGATGTGGGTCGCTCGGATCGCCGCCGGGGAGATCGTGAGCACGTCGGCGTAGGCCAGAAGCGCCGCCTCACGCGACGACAGCCCGGGCGCCGACAGCGGCGACGTCTGCAGGCCGGCGACGACGGCGTCCTGGTCGTCCGGCGCGACTCCGGCCTTCGAGAGAATCAGACGGAGTCCCGCTCCGTGATGGTGCACTCAATAGTGGCACCCGTTCAGCGCTGAGACGCGGACCCCGAGCAGTTCGCGCTCCCGACGGCTGAGCGGGCCCGGCCGATGCATCAGCTGCTTGTAGAGTTCCCAGTGCTGGCGCATCACGGCCGGGTGCACGGCGTGCACCTGAATGATGTTGTCAGGGTCGGCGACCCGGTCTTCGGGCGCCAGCGATTCGGGTGAGACGTAGCCGATGAACGCCATGAATCCCCGTCCCTTCAGCGACCGTTCACGCGCATCAACGCTTCGAGCCCGGCCGGCGTGCGCGCCACATGACTGGTCAGGTTCTCACGGCCATCCGCCGTGATGATGGCATCCGCCACGCCAACTTCCATCGTCAGGATCGCGCGCTGGTCGTCGGTGAAGCGACCAGACACGGGGAACGTTCGCCCCGTGTCGCTGACGTAGCCCTGCCACTCACACCCGACGTCGAAGATCATGGCCGTCAGTCCTTCCCGGTGCCGCCGACCGACACGCGTGTGACGTGTGGTGAGACCGCTTGACCTCGGCCGAAGCCGCCCACGATCCACCACGCACCGGCAGTGCCGATCAGCCCTCGATGGTCCATGCTGGGCACGTCGAGGGCCGGGCCGGGCACCCACGTGTCCTTCACCGTGTCGTAGATCCACGACGACGGCTCTGGCTCCGACGGACGGGTGTCGTAGCCGATGCCGTTGTAGTTGTAGGGGTTGGTCGTGCCGCCGATGAACAGGATGCCGGTGTGCGCGGCAGTCCGCACGGCACCGGCCGCCGCCCGGTAGCGCGGCGCTCCCGGATGCGCGGCAATCGCCCGCCAGGCAATGGCACTGGGATCGTCGGGGTCGATGTCCCCGCGGTAGCACTCCGCGCTCGGTCCGTATTTCGGTGTGACCGCGCCGAGCATCTTCGCGCCGCCGCAATACACGAGGGTGTCGTCGATGAGGCCGCCCGCGTGGCCGAAGACCGGCGTGCCCGGAATCGGCGTCGCCGCCAGCCAGCGATCGGCGGCGGGATCGTAGGCCTGCACGGTCGTGACCGTGCGATCGGTGGACCAGCCGCTGACGAGAAAGATCAGGCGGTCGCGCCACACGCCCGACACCGTATCGTCGAGCGGCACCGGCGCATCGGCGCCACGCGTGTAACGTCGTTCGGCGATCAGATAGATGTCGGTCGCCGGGCTGGTCGTTTCCGTGCCGTCCGCGGCCACTTCGTAGCCCCCGAACACGAAGACCCGCGGTCCCACGGCCTGCGCCGTGGCCGCCAGCCGCCCGACCGTTCCTGGCACGTCGGGGAGCGGTTCCCAGCGGGCCGCGGCGAGATCGAGTGCGAACGCGCGCGTCGTGATCGCGGCGTGATCGCGCCCCGGCCCCAGGCCGAGAAAACTGAAGAGGCGCGGCCGGCCGTCGACCATCGCGGCCGCCACCGCGTTGTTGGCCACCGGCACCGGAAGCGCGGGGCCAGCCTCGATCTTCCAGCGAGCGGCGTCCGACAGGCGGGTGGCGGCGTTTCCCGCAGCCGGCCCTGGCGCGGGGCTCCCGCACGCCGTCGTGAGCAGCGTCAGCACGATCGGAAGCCGGGTTCGGAGCCGCACGGCCGGAGGGTATCATGGCGCTTCATGGTGGCCTCTCGTCGCCGAAGGAGTGTCAGGAATGCGTAGCCTTCTTGCCTGTGTGCTCATCGCCGTCGTGCCGGCGCTCGCGGCCGGTCAACCGGCCGAGTCCAAGGACGTCGCGGACATCAGGGCGGCGCTCGTTGCGATGTGGGACACGGGTGTGCACACCGACATGCACCAACCGGTGATCACGGTACGAGGGGACACGGCCTGGATCACCTAACTACTGGACCGACGCGGGCACGCTCGAGGAGAAGCGCTTCACGTCGCGCGGCAAGTCGATGCGCATCTTCGTCCGCGAAGGCGGGCGCTGGCTGTGCATTCACGGCCACTACACCGCGGTGTCGTAGCGCGGCCCCGACGCGGGCGCGCGTGCCGCCCGTTGACTCTACATCGATCGGCCGGCCGATACGACGAGCGTGGCGAATGCCGTTGGCCGGCCAGGGAACTTTTCGACCGGCCCCGCTGTTCTTGATTCGCGATCCGCCGCGCATCGCGGTGGCCTCCTCCGAAGGAGAACGATCGACGTGAGCGATGATGTGTGCCGTGGTCGGGCCGCGAGGCGTCCGTGGGCATACCTCTGCGTGCTCGTGCTGACCGGCGCGCAGTGGTGGGTGTCGGCGTCACAGTCGCAGGATCCGCCGCCGTGGCAGGCGTTCGTCGCGGCTGCGGGCGCCGACCGGCGTCAATCGGACGCCGCCCTCGACGACATCGCGAGCCGGTGGCGGAACGGCTACGCGTCGATGATCGTCGACGTGGCGCGCTTCCTGCCAGTGCCGCGTGGCGTGGGGCCGGGTGACGACGTGGGCGGGCCGGAGCGCGACACCGCGTTCGAAGACGAGCCGCAAGGGGTGACCCGGGGCCGGTCCGAATTCCCCGAGGTCGTGCGGCAGCCACCAGGGGCTGACGTCCGCCGGCGTCTCACCGGCTTTCTCGGCAAGCACACGCGCCAGGGCTTCGGCGACGACCTGCGGGCGTGGCGGCGCTGGATGTGGGCGCAGCCCTACGAGCCGCATCCCGACTACGCGCCGTTCAAGGCCGAGGTCTACTCGCGGATCGACCCGCGCTTCCGCGCCTTCTTTCCGGCGGGCGTCGAGACGCGCATTCGCCTGGACGAAGTGGACTGGGGCGGCGTGACGGTGAACGGCATTCCGCCGTTGCGCCTTCCCGTGACGATCCCGGCGTCCGACGCCCGATGGCTCCGCGACGGGCATATCGTCTTCGGCCTGGTGGTGAACGGCGAGGCGCGCGCCTACCCGAAGCGGATTCTGGCGTGGCACGAGATGGCGGTCGACCGGATTGGCGGGGTCGAGCTGACCATCGTCTACTGCACTCTGTGCGGCACGGTGATTCCCTACGACAGCGTGATCGGGTCGCGCCATTTCACGTTTGGCACGAGCGGCTTGTTGTACCGCTCGAACAAGCTGATGTTCGACGAGGAGACGCGCTCGCTGTGGTCGTCGCTCGAGGGCGTGCCCGTGATCGGACCACTGGCGAAGAGCGGTTTCCAATTGTCGTTCCGAGCCGTGGTGACGACCACCTGGGGCGAGTGGCGGCGGGAACATCCCGCCACGACCGTGCTGTCGCTCGAGACCGGATTCGAGCGCGACTACTCCGAGGGCGCTGCCTACCGCGACTACTTCGCCACCGACCGGGTGATGTTCGAAGTGCCCACGAGCGACACGCGGCTCAAGAACAAAGACGAGGTGCTGGTGCTACGGTCCGAGGTGCTCGGCGTGGCCGCGCCGCCAACGGCCATCGCAGTGGCGCGCCTCCGTCGCAACCCGGTGTTCGCATTCGAGGCCGGCGGGCG
>JANORI010000174.1:0-2823 GCA_031415235.1 Acidobacteriota bacterium
GAAGAGCGGCGGGAAACGCGTGCGTCCAGCCTTGCTGCTGATGGCCGCGCGCCTGTGCGGCTACACCGGCCCGCGCGCGGTGTTGAACGCGGCCGTGGTCGAGTTCATCCACACCGCCACGCTCGTGCACGACGACATCATCGACGACGCCGAGTTGCGGCGCGGCCAGAAGGCGGTGCATTCGCGCTGGGGCAACGACGTCACGGTACTGGCCGGCGACTTTCTCTACATCAAGTCGATGGCCATGGCCCTCACGCAAGACGCGCTTGACGTGGTGCGCCTGCTGTGTGACATCACGTTGCGCATGATCGAAGGCGAGATCTACCAGCTGACGAAGAACGGCGATCTCGATATCAGCGAGGACGAGCACTTCGACATCATCCGCCGCAAGACGGCGCACCTCTTCGGTGGCTGTGCCGAGATCGGCGCGATTCTGGGTGACGCCGGTGCGGAGAAGCAGACGGCGCTGCGCGAGTACGGCTTCAACCTGGGCGTGATGTTCCAACTGGTCGACGACCAGCTCGACTTCACGGGCGAGGCCGAGGCACTCGGCAAGCCCATCGGCGGCGACCTGCTCGAAGGCAAGATGACGCTGCCGCTCATCCACCTGCGCGACCACGGCGGCCCCGACGCGGTGGCCCTCATCCATCGCATCGTGCGGGAACGCCAGGCATCAGTCGATGACTGGGCGCAACTCACGCAGCTGATGGCCCAGCACCGGTCGCTCGAGTACGCGCAGACGCGGGCCAAGGGCTTCGGTGAAGCGGCCAAGCGCAACCTCGCTATCTTCCCCGACCGGCCCGAGCGCGACGCGCTGATGGCGCTGGCCGACTACGTCATCACGCGCGACCGCTGACGCGGCCCCTGGGCCCGCACGTGCCGCTCACGCCCGTCCAACGCCTCGAAGAGCTCCGGCGCGAGATCCGGCGTCACGACGAGCTGTATTACGTGGGCCCGGCGTCCGAGATCTCGGACCGGCAGTTCGATGCCCTGATGCGCGAACTGCAGGCGCTCGAGGAGGCGCATCCTGAGCTCGTCACGCCCGAATCCCCCACGCAGCGCGTCGGCGGCCGTCCCGCCGAAGGGTTCGACACGGTGGTCCACGCCACGCCGATGCTGAGCCTCGACAACGCCTTCGATGAGGCTGAGCTGCGTGCCTTCGACGAGCGCGTTCGCAAGGGCCTCGGCGTCGAGGGGCCGGTCACGTATGTGGCCGAGCTCAAGATCGACGGACTGAGCATCGCGCTCACCTACGAGGAGGGCCGCCTGGTGCGCGGCGCCACGCGCGGTGACGGCGTGCAGGGCGAGGACGTCACGACCAACGTGCGCACCATTCGCGCGCTGCCGCTCGTGTTACGCGACGCGCCGCCTGGCCGGATCGAGGTGCGCGGCGAGGTCTACCTGCCGAAAGATGCTTTCGCGCGCACGAATCGCGAGCGCGAAGCGGCGGGCGAGGCGCTCTTTGCCAACCCGCGCAACACCGCTGCGGGCGCCATGCGCAACCTCGATCCCGCGCATGTAGCCACCCGCGGGTTGCGGGCCTGGACGTACCAGCTGGTGGCCGATCCGGCGCTCGTGCCGCCGACCCACGACGCGTTGCTGCAGGTGTTGGCCGCGTGGGGACTCCCAGTGGAACCCGACTGGCGGCGGTGCGAGGGCATCGAGCCAGTGTGGCGGTTTTGCCAGGACTGGGCCGAGGCGCGCAAGGCGCTGCCGTTCGAGACCGACGGCGTCGTCGTGAAACTGAACGACGTGCCGGCACGCGAGCGGCTCGGTGTCACGACGAAGTTTCCTCGCTGGGCCATCGCCTTCAAGTTTCCCGCCGAGCAGGTGACGACGGTGCTCACGGAGATCCGGGTGAACGTGGGCCGCACGGGCGCGGCCACGCCCTACGCCGTGCTGACGCCGGTGCTCGTGGCGGGCTCCACGATCTCGATGGCCACGCTTCACAACGCCGAGGATCTTGCGCGCAAGGACATCCGCGAGGGCGACACCGTGATCATCGAGAAGGCCGGCGACGTCATTCCGCGGGTGGTCGGCCCCGTGGTGACCGAGGGGGTCGCACGGCGCGAGCCGTGGGTGATGCCCGCGGCGTGTCCGGTGTGCGCGAGCCCGTTGCGCCGCGTCGAGGGCGAGGTCGTCTGGCGGTGCGAGAACAACAGCTGTCCGGCGCGCCTGCAACGCAGCCTGGAGCACTTTGCGGGGCGCGGCGCGATGGACATCGAGGGCCTCGGCGAGGCCCTCGTCGACCAGCTCGTCACCGCCGGACTCGTGCACGATGCGGCGGACCTCTACGCGCTCACGGTGTCGCAGCTCGAGGCGCTCGAGCGCATGGGCAAGAAGTCGGCGGCCAACCTGGTGCAGCGGATCGACCGCTCGCGCCAGAACGACGTCTGGCGCCTCATCTACGGACTCGGCATCCGGTACGTGGGCGAGCGCGCAGCCCAGGTGCTGGCCGGGCAATTCGGCTCGCTGGAGGTCATTGGCACGCAGTCACCAGACGCGCTGCAGCAGGTGCCTGAGATCGGCCCGGTCCTGGCCACGTCGGTGTGCGAGTGGTTCTCGGACGAGGCCAATCGCCGCTTGTTGGCCCGCCTGGTGGCCGCCGGCGTCAACACCACGGGGCCGGTGTCGGCTGGGGCGGTCGTGACCGGACCGCTCAGCGGTCAGACCTTCGTGCTGACCGGCGCGCTCGAGGCCATGAGTCGCGACGAGGCCGCGGCGGCGATCGAAGCGCAGGGCGGTCGCGTGACCGGGTCGGTCAGCAAGAAGACCAGCTACGTCGTGGTCGGGGCGGAGCCTGGCAGTAAGGCCGACAAGGCG
>JANORI010000175.1:0-3466 GCA_031415235.1 Acidobacteriota bacterium
GTGGGTATGGACGTCGATGAGGCCTGGAACGGCTGTATAAGCGCGAAGATCGACCACGGGTATGCCGGCCGGTACGGCCGTGTCGCCGCTGCCCACCGCGCGAAAGCGATCGCCGTCGACGATCACGACCGCGTCGATGACGACGCGGGTGCCATCCCACAGGCGGCCGAAGCGCACGGCCGAGGTCTGCGCTGACGTGGGCCAGGCGGGCAGGACGAGCAGTGCAACCAGACAGCCGATGGTGCGAAAGGGCATGACCGCGATTCTAGTCGACGTGGGCATCGTCGCGACCCGAGGGCCCGCTCACGGTCGGCGGCTGGTATCATGCGCGCCATGCTGCCGCCGCCCATCTCCAGCCCGGTCGCGGCCGTCGCGGCGGTCGGCCTGTTGATCGTCGCGCTCGGCGCGGGCCTTGCGCAGCTGCCGCTCGCGCGTCTCGTGCCGTTCTTTCCCGACGATGCGTTCTTCTATCTGAAGACCGCGCATCACGCGGCGCTCGGGCACGGCAGCACGTTTGACGGCATCAATGACACGAGTGGCTATCACCCGCTGTACCTGGGTCTGCTCACGCTCGTGTCCATGGTCGTGCCGCTCGAGGGCGCGCGGGGACTGGTGGCGGTGGTGTGGCTCGACACAGCGTTGGCCGTGGCGTGGGTGTGGGTCATGGCGTCGCTGGCCGGCACCCTCGCCTGGAGCGGCCTGCTGCGCTGGGTGCTGCTGGCTGGCGTGTTGCCGCTGGCCGTCGTCGGCGACTACGGCATGGAGGTCAACCTGCTGCTGCCGCTCGCCTGGGGCTTCGTGCTGCTGGCGAGCCGGAACGACGGCGGATGGCGACCGGCCGCGGTGGCCGGGCTGGTGGGCGCACTGGCGTGCCTGTCGCGCCTCGACTCGATCCTGTTTGTGGGCGCCGTCACGCTCGGGGTACTCGCGGCCCGCGGCGACGCACGCTGGCCCCTGCGGCGCCCGGCCTTCGTCACGGCCGCGCTGCTCGTGGTGCCGTCGGTAGCGGCGCTGGTGGCGCACGCGCTCATCAACCTCATGGTGTTCGGACGCGCGACCACCGTGTCGAGCTGGCTCAAGGTCGGTCTGCAGCCCGACGCCGCGGCCATCGGCGGCGCGTTTGCGTTGAATCCGCAGACGATCGCCACGCTCGGCTGTGCGTTGCTCGCGCTTGTGACGCTGGCGCGCGCCGCCCTGGCACCAACGCCCGTGCGGGTGCGCCTGGCCGCGCTCGGGCTGTGGATGGTGGCCTACCTGGCCGTGATGTCGACGCTGCTGCGCGGCGGCATGGAGTCATGGTACTTCCCGCTGCCGTTCTCGGTGGGCGTCGTGCTGGGCCTGGATCTGCTGCATGAAGCGCTGGCCGGGCGATCGCCACTGCTCAGGAACAGCCTGTTCGGTCTGGTGACGCTGGCCTGTCTGGCGCTCACGGCGCTCGAGGTACGGTACTTCGCGTCGCGCGACTGGTACGTGCGCGACGGCGTCTCGATGGGGCAGTGGATCGATGCGCACCTGCCGCCCGACGCGCGCGTCTACCAGGTGGACAATGCTGGCGTGGTCGCGTATTTTGCCAACCGCCCGGTCGTGAACGGCGACGGCCTGATCAACAGCTGGGACTACCAGCGGCAACTGCGCGAGGGGCGCCTCACGGACTATTTCCGGCAGCATGCACTCGGCTACCTCGTCTACGACGAATTCGTCGACGGCGCGGAGCTGCAAGTCCCCGTGCCTCTGTGGAACGCCCCCGCGCTCACCCTGACCTTCGCCGCGCCGCCGCGGCGGCTGGCCGCCTCCGGCCGGTTCGCGTTGTTCGAGTTGCGGCCCGACGAGGTGTCGGTCACGCCGCCCGGGCCGGGCGCGTTTCGGGGCTGGTGATGCCGCGTGAGCCAGCGGGCGCGCCTACCGAGCCGCATCCGCGCACGTTCACGCCGACGCTCTTCGTGCCGCTCGTGCTCATCAGCGCCACGGGAGCCGTGGTCGGCGTGCAGTTGCTGACGTCACTGGGCGTCACGCCCAACACGTCGCTCATCGGCGCACTGCTGGCGATGATGCTCGGCCGGGTCCCCGTGCCTGGCCTGCGCGCGTTCCGGTCCGTGCACGCGCAGAATCTGGCGCAGAGCGCCATGTCGGCCGCCACCTTTGGCGCGGCCAACTCGCTACTGCTGCCCATTGGCGTGCCATATCTGCTGGGGCGGGTGGATCTCGTGATGCCGATGCTGACGGGGGTGGCCGCGGCCATGTTCCTCGACGCCTTCCTGCTCTACCGGATGTTCGGCAGCCGCGTGTTCCCGGCCGACGGCGCCTGGCCGCCAGGGCTGGCGGCGGCCGAAGCGATCCGCGCCGGCGACCGGGGCGGACGGCACGCGCGGGTGCTCGCGGCCAGCGTCGCCTGCGGGGCGCTTGGCGCATGGTTGGCACTGCCCATGGCGGCGTGTGGCACCGCCTTCATCGGCAACGCCTGGGCCCTGTCGATGTTCGGCGTCGGCCTGCTCGCGAGCGGTTACAGCCAGGCTCTCGCGGGCGTGTCGCTCTCCGCGCACTACGTACCGCACGGCATGATGATTGGCGCGGGCCTGGTGGCGCTGGCGCAGGTCGTCGCCGGTTTGCGCGCGTACGACCCGGCCACGGCGCGCGCCATCACCCACCCGGCGGCCGACGCGGGCCTTCGCCGCACGCTCGTGTGGGGCGCCAGCGGATACGTCGCGATTGCCGCCGGCATCGCCCTGGCAGGGGGCCTGGCTGCGTCCCTGTCGCCGATGTGGCTCGTGGTGTTTGTGCTCTATGCGGCCGCCGCGGCGTTTGCGCACGAGCTCATCGTGGGCCTGGCTGCGATGCACTCGGGCTGGTTCCCGGCGTTTGCCGTGGCGCTCATCACCCTGCTCGTGGGGATGCTGCTCGGCTTCCCGCCGGCGGCCCTTGCGCTGCTCACCGGCTTCTCGGTCGCCACCGGACCGGCGTTTGCCGACATGGGCTACGACCTGAAGGCGGGCTTCGTGCTGCGCGGCCACGGCGCCGATCCCGCCTTCGAGCACGCCGGCATGCGCGAGCAGTTCCTGACGGCGTCAGTGGCCTTTGCGACCGCACTCGTCGTGGTTGGTCTCACCTGGCAGGGCTACTTCGCGCGCGACCTCGTGCCGCCGGTGGCGCGCGTCTACGTGGCCACGATCCGTGCAGGCGTGGCGCCCGGCATGGCACAAGCCCTGCTACTCTGGGCGGTACCCGGCGCGCTGTTGCAGTGGGCCGGCGGTCCACGACGGCAACTCGGCGTGCTGTTGTCCACTGGACTGCTCATCGCGAACCCCGTCGCCGGATGGGGCGTCATCGCAGGGATGGCGGTGCGCCTGGCGTGGGAGCGGCTCCTGTGCCGTCCGGCCGGGGCACTCGACGCGGTCGCGGCGGGGTTCATCGCCGGTGACGCGCTCTGGTCGTTTGGAGACTCCGTCGTGAGACAACAACGCGTGGGTGG
>JANORI010000176.1:0-12111 GCA_031415235.1 Acidobacteriota bacterium
GTGTTGATGCGCACCCCCCCGTTGACCGTGCGCAGCTTCAGCAGCGGCCCGCCGCCGCCGAGGGTGGTGCGCAGCTCGCGGCCCCTTCGCTCCTGGCTCGGGGCCGGCGGACCTGTGCGGATGCCGCCGTTCACTGTGTGCACGTCGAGCGCCGCCGAGTAGCCGGCCGGTACGGTCAGGGTCATGCCGTCGTTGATGGTCTCGACGTCGAGCCCGGCGCCCTCCCACCGCGCGCCCGCAAGGCGCACGTTCACGCCGCCGTTGCACGTCGAACCCACCACCTGCCGACCGACGTCGTCGAGCGTCACGCCGCCGTTCTCGGTCGTGAAGCGCGACTCGCCGCGCATCGCGCGCGCCGAGACGCCGCCATTACGGGCCGACAGCGCGAGCGCCGTCGCCCGCGGTCGGCTCGAGCCGGGCCTTCTGCCCCCACCCGGAGTGTCGAGGGCTTGGACGGCGCGCGCGCCGGAAACGTTGGCAGCCGAGCGAGGACCGCGGAGGGCCCGGGGACCGGCCCGGGACGAACCCGCGTCAGTCGTCGGTCGCCTTGGGACGGTCGGGACTGGCGCACCACTCGCTCCACGACCCCGGGAAGAGCCGGGCACCGGTGAGCCCGGCGTGCTCCAGGGCGAGCAGGTTGTGGCAGGCGGTGACGCCCGATCCGCAATACATCACGACGCGCGACGCGTCGTGGCCGCCCACCACGGCTCCCCACTCGGCGCGCAGGTCGGCGGGCGACTTGAAGGCCTTCTCGGGCGTGAGATTGAGCTGAAAAAAACGGTTCACCGCGCCGGGAATGTGGCCGCCCACCGGGTCGAGCGTCTCGTTCTGCCCGCGGAAGCGGTCGGCGGCGCGCGCGTCCACGAGCACGCGGCCAGTGTCGCCAAGATGCGCCTGCACGTCGTCGACGGGTACTCGTTTTGTGTCGGCCAGCGCTGGCTCGAACACGGCCGGCGCCCACGTCGTCTCGGCGCCGGTGACCGGCAACCCCGCGCGCTGCCAGGCCGCCAGTCCGCCGTCGAGCACGGCCACGCGCTCGTGACCGAGCCAGCGCAGCATCCACCAGCCGCGCGCGGCGAACATGCCCAGGTCGGCGTCGTAGAGCACGACCTGGTGCTGCCGCGACACGCCGAGGACGCCGAAGCTGGCGGCCGCTGCGGTTGGTGACGGCAAGGGGTGGCGTCCGTTGGCGCCGGTTTTCGACCCCGACAGATGCACGTCGAGGCTGACGTAGCGCGCGCCCGGGACGTGAGCCTGACGATACAAGACCTCGCCCTTGGCCGGGTCGGTCAGATCGAAGCGGGCGTCGAGCACGATCCAGTGCGGATCGGTCAGATGGCCGGCGAGCGTGGCAGCGTCAATGAGCGTGGTGTGCATCGGGTCCGGTACTTCGAAGCGCGACGGCCAGCTGGTGCAGGAACAAGCCCACATCCGTGACGACGCCAATCGTCTGGGTGGAGCCGCGGTCGCCCAGTTTCGTGACCACCGCGGGGTTGATGTCCACCGAGACCACCTTCACCCACGACGGCACCATGTTGCCCACCCCGATACTGTGGAGCATCGACGACAGCATGATCACGACGCCCACGTTCGTGAGCGCCTCGGCGTACTTGTTCTGCGCCTGCGTGAGGTCCATCATCGTTTCCGGCAACGGGCCGTCGTCGCGAATCGAGCCCGCCAGCACGTACGGCACGTTGTGCACGTGCAGTTGATACATCACGCCGCGCGTCAGCAGCCCCGACGTGACCGCTTTGCCGATGCCGCCGGCGCGTCGAATGGCGTTGATGGCGCGCATGTGATTGCGGTGCCCGTGCTCCACGGGCCGGCCCGTGTCGAGGTCGATGCCGAGCGACGTGCCCGAGAGCGCTGCCTCGATGTCGTGTACGGCCAGCGCGTTGCCCGAGAGCAGCACGTCGACGTAGCCGCCGCTGATGAGCTCGCTGAAGTACTCGCCGCCGCCGGTGTGCACGACGACCGGGCCCGCCACGAAGCAGATCTTCTCGCCCCGCGCGCGCGTCTCGCTCAGCATCGTCGCCACGCGGCCCACGGCCACTTCCACGCGGCGTTCCGACGACACGTCGTTGCTCATGAAGCCGAACGTCGGCTTGTCGCGGCCCTGCAGGTCGGGCAGCACGCGGATGCCCTGCATGCCGCAGACCACCTCGTCGCCCACCGTCAGGTCGCGCAGCTTGCGGCACTCGGGGCGGCCCTTGTCGACGACGATGGCAGCGTCCATGCGCTGATGGTCGGCGGTGGTCCAGACGCCGCCGAGCAGGATCTGTGTCTTGTGGTTGGTGGTGGAGTAGAAGTCGACCGGCGCCGCGCCGGCAATGTCGTTGACGCGCAGCAGCGCGTCGGGCGCGCCCTGCACGTAGCAGCCGAAGTTGCTCAGCGTGGACAGCAGGTGGTCGAGCGACTCGCGCGATTCGGTGGCCACCCGCAACGACAGCCGCGAGGCGTCGGCGTTGGTGCGGCCCACGTCGAAGTGCAGGATCTCGTAGCTGGCGCCGTGCTCCACCACGGTGGTGAGGATGGCCTGCAGGTCGCCCGAGTCGATGAGGTGGCCTTGCGCGTCGACGGTCTCGAATATCATGCGCGTCCCTGGGAACTCCGTGGACGCCTATTCTAGCCCGTTCGCTGGCGCTACTTCGGCGGCCCGGGCAGGTTCGTATACGAGAGGTTGGCGACCGTCCACCCGCTGCCGGCGTTCACGAGCGTGAAGTAGTCCACGCCATGCGATCGGATCGTGCCGTCGATGACGATCGTGAAGTGTGCCCGCAGGTGCGCCAACTGACCGTCCTCGACGTGCACCGAGATGTTCGTGAGCGGTTCCCGAAAGCGCGCGGATGCGGGTTGCGCCCGCAGCGCCGCGACCCACTCGTCGCGCGTCTGCACGGTGTGAGCCCACCGCCCGTCGCGGAAGCGTGCCACGTTGAGCGTGGCCTGCGGGGCCAGTAACGCCGGCAGGGCATCGACGTCGAGATTCCCGGCCACCGCGAGGAAGTGTTCGACGGCCGCCTGCACGGCCGCGGCGTCGGCGCTTTCAACTTGGCTGACGCCCTGTATCTGCGCCTGCGCCCGCGCGCGGGAGGGCACGAGGCTCGCGACCGCCACCAGCCCGACGACCGCCAACTTGGTGAACGCGCGCCCGTACGGCGCGCCGGTCATCGCAGGCTCTCGAGCGCGGCGATGCGCTGCTCGAGCGGCGGGTGCGTGGAGAGCAGCATCATCCACTTGCCGTCGCCGCCCGAGATCTTCATGGTGGCCAGCTGGGCGTGGCTCGGATCCACGAGTTCGTGCGTGACCTGCAGCCGGCGCAGCGCCGCAATCATCGGACTGCGGCCGTTGAGCGCGGCGGCGCCGGCGTCGGCGCGGAACTCGCGTGCGCGCGAGAACCAGGCCACCACCATGCCGCCCAGGATGCCGAACGCCACCTGCAGCACCATGCGGACCATGAACTCGATCATGTAGCCGCCACCGCCGCCCCGCTCGTCGCGGTTGCCTTGCAGCGCATTGCGGACGATGTTGGCAATGACGGTCGAGGCAAACATCACGAAGGCGTTGACCACGCCCTGGATGAGCGTCATCGTCACCATGTCGCCGTTCTTGATGTGCGACACCTCGTGCGCGAGCACCGCTTCCACTTCGTCGCGCCGCATGCCCCGAAGCAGGCCCGTGGACACGGCCACGAGGCTGCGCGACTTGCTCGGCCCGGTCGCGAAGGCGTTCACCTCGGGCGAGTCGTAGACCCCCACTTCGGGCATGGGCAGCTGCGCCTGCTTGGTGAGCCGCTCGACCGTACGGTAGACCCAGTCAGCCTCCTCGCGGCCGGAGCGGCCATCGACCAGCTGCATGCCGGTCATGCGCTTGGCCATGAACCGCGACATCTGCAGGGAGATGAACGAGCCCACCATGCCCCAGATGAGGCAGAAGACCATCAGCGAGGCGTAGTCGAGACGGCCCCCGGCGATCCGGTAGTTGCCGATGCCGAGCAGGCTGAGCACCACCGTCACCGCGAGGGTGATGGCGATATTGGTGACGACGAAGAGAAACACGCGCTTCATCATGGCTGTTTGTGACTCGCACTCGAACGCCGGGATGACGGCGCCGTGCCTCCAGAATAGGGCCCAGGCGGGGCGGGATCAAGGGGAACCGGACGGCCGGACTCCCGGGAACTTTCGGTCCGGCCGGTGCGTCTAACGCCCGTCTAGCGCGCGGCCGTGTAGCCCTTGGCGAGCTTGTCGCGGGCGGCCATCACCTCACGGTGGAACACGAAGAGCTTGTCGGCGTTGGTCGCGGCACGGTCAGTGAAGTTCCAGGTCTTGCCGCCGCGCTGCTTCACTTTCAGATTCTTCTCGAGGTAGTTCACCTCGAACGACTCGACCTGGTCGTACTCGAGCGTGAAGGCGTCGCCCTTGTTCGTGGTCTCGTAGGACAGACCGTCGACCGTGGCGCGCAAGGTGCCTTCGCAGCCGCCCATGCCGTGCTTGTGGGCCACGCCCGCCGTCGTGTTCAGGCGCACTTCCTTGAAGCGGATCGTCACGGTGTTGTCGCCCGCCACGAGGTCGACGGCACGCTGCACGCCGTCGTAACCCTCGACCGACAGGTTGATGCGCGTGCTGCCCGGCGCCAGATTCTTGAGCGTGACCGGCGCCGTGCCGACAAACTCGCGGTCCACGAACACCGACGCGCCGGGTACGTCGGATTCGACGGTCAGCGTGGCGGCGTCGGCCACGGCGACGTCGGCCACCGGGGTGGGTGCCGGCTCAACCGCCTTCTTTGGCGCGGCGGCACGGCGACCCGGGTCGGCCGGTGCCGGCGCCGGTTCGGGTGGGGGTTCAGCCTTCTTCGGAGGCGGGGCTGCCTTCGACGGCCCGGAGGCGGAGCTGGGCGCTTCGTCGGATTCCCGCGTGAGGAACCATGCGCCGGCCGCAATCAGCAGAAGCACCACGAGGCCGCCGGCCACGAGCGGCGTGCGGTTCGGGGCTTCCGTGGGGGTCTCATCGAAGACACTCACGCCGCAGATGGTAGCATGCTGGCCTGCGCCCGATTCCGTCCATGGCCGAACCGCTGTCAATTCTCTGTATCGCCTCGTACCACAAGGGACAGGAGTTCCTGCGCGAAGCCAAACGGCAAGGAGCGCGGGTCTACCTCGTGACCTCCGAGAGTCTGCGCGATGCCGACTGGCCGCGCGAGAGCCTCGACGACCTCTTCTTCGTGCACGACATCGAGAAGAAGTGGAAGCTCGACGACCTCATTCTTGGCGCCAGCCATCTGGCGCGGCGGATCGCGATCGATCGCGTGGTGCCGCTCGATGACTTCGATCTCGAGAAGGCGTCGGCACTCCGGGAGCACCTGCGGGTACCGGGCATGGGCGAGACGACCACCCGGCACTTCCGCGACAAGCTGGCCATGCGCATGCGCGCCCAGGAGTTCGGGGTGCGCGTCCCGGCGTTCGTGCACGTGCTCAACGAGACCGCGATACGCGCCTTCTGCGCGGCCGTGCCGCCGCCCTGGGTGCTGAAGCCCCGGGCCGAAGCCGGCACCATCGGCATCAAGAAGGTGCGGCAGGAGTCAGACCTCTGGCCGCTCGTCGATGCGCTCGGAGACCGCGCGTCGTATCACCTGCTCGAGCAGTACATCCCCGGCGACGTCTTCCATGTGGACAGCGTCGTCAACGACCGCGAGGTGCTCACGGCGGTGGTGAGCCGCTACGGACGTCCGCCCTTCGATGTCGCGCACGGCGGCGGCGTGTTCACGACCGAACTCGTGGAGCGCGGATCGGCTGACGAGGTCGCGTTGCAGGTGTTCAATCGCGAGGTGCTGCGCGCGTTGGGCCTCGTGCGTGGGGTGTCGCACACCGAGTTCATCAAGGGCCCCGATGGGCTGTGGTACTTCCTCGAGACGTCCGCCCGGGTGGGCGGTGCGCACATCGTGGAACTGGTCGAGGCCGCCACTGGCGTGAATCTCTGGGCGGAGTGGGCCAAGGTGGAGCTGGCCGGAGGCACGGGTCCGTACGCTGTGCCGCCGATGCGCGCGCACTACGCCGGTCTGGTCACCTCGCTCGCCAGGCAGGAATGGCCGGACCTGTCGGTGTTTGCGGACCCCGAGGTGGTGTGGCGACTGGTCAAGCGCCATCACGCCAGCGTGATTGTCGCCTCGCCCGATCGCGCGCGCGTGGCCGAACTCGTGCAGCGCTACGCGCAGCGTCTGAGCGACGACTTCAGCACGTCGCTGCCGCCGGCCAGCAGCCCTAGCGACTAGCCTCGGTTCCCAGTCCCGGATCCCGGGTCCGCGGTCCCCGCCCGTGGGCACTTCGTGTCGCGTAGGAATGCCAGCACGGCGAGGCCGGCCGTCTTGTCCGCCCGGCTCAGCTCCAGGATGATGCGCGTGTGGCTCGAGCCCTTGACCGTGACGAATGTGGAGGGAATGCCCGCCGCCACAAGCTTGTCGTGGAGGAGCGCCGACTGACGCCGGAGCCCCGCGGATTCGCCGGTGGCTGATGCGACCAGGAACGGTGGGTCGCTCGCGTCGAGCCACGGCACGACCGAGGCCTCGCGCCACCAGCTGCCGTCGAGCCGGCTGCCGCCGAAGCGCTCCGCGAAGTAGAGCGGGTCGAAGCCCTTGCGGTAGGTCTCGATGTCGCCGAGGTCGTAGGCCGCGCCGCTCACCGCCACCACTCCGCAGATCCCCGCGATCGTCCCGTGCTCCTGAGCAAGCCACGCCGGATCGGTGGCCACGCGCGCGGCCAACTGCGCGCCGGCCGAGTGGCCCATGAGGAAGACGCGTTGGGCGTTGCCTCCGCGCTCCGGCACAGCGCGCTGCACCCAGGCCACCGCGCGCGCGACATCGCCAACCTGCTCGTGCCAGTCGAGCGGCCAGACCAGGCGATAGCCGACCACCGCGGTGGCGATGCCCCGGCTGGCCAGGAAGCGGCCGATGTTGCGATACACGTCGGCGCCGCCGAAACGCTGCATGCGGTCGCCCCAGGCCCAGCCGCCGCCATGTACGAACACCACAGTGGGGAAGTCGCGCCCCCCGGGCAGGTACAAGTCGAGGTGACGCTTGGGGTCGTCGGGCGCTGCGGCATCGTACGGCACGTCGAGCTGCACGGTCGGCGGATTGGGCGCCTTGTCGTACAAGAGCTTCGCGCCCAGCCAATACGCCGGCGCGCAGGCCTGAAGGCTGAGGACCATCGACACGGCCAGACTGGCGACCGCCGCCGCGCGGGCGCGCCGGCCGTCGGCGCGTGGCCCGCGTCCGTGCACGCCCTGGTCCCCAACCTCCACGGAACCCGGGCCTAGTTCATGCCGCTGCGTTCGCTCGAGGGCGGCACGATCTTGTTCAGGCGCATGTAGGTGACGAGATTGCCGTAGTGCTCGTAGCTGTGCGACACGTTGAACGAGAGCACGAACAGCCGCGGCGTGGGACCCGTGAAGAACTTCACGATCTCCATGCCCTTGGCATCGGTCATGCCGGCGATCACCGTGTTGCAGTAGGCCGAGGAGTCCGCCAGCGCCTTGCTCAGGTCGGCCTTCGAGGTCATGCTCTTCTCGATGCCGCTCTGGGCCGGCTTCTCGCCCGCGGCCGCGGCGCACATCGCAAACTGGCTGTCGGCGATGTGACCGATCAACTGTCCCATCGAGCGCACTTCCGGCGTAGCCTTGAAGCTGTACATCGCTTCGGGAATCTTCTCGGCGGTCTTGGCCATGACCCCGCTGATCATGCCGAACTGGGTTTTCACCGCGGCCGTGGCGGGACCTGACTGGGCAGACGCGAGCGACGTGATGGCGACAAGTCCAGCACACAGAGACAGAGTGCGAATGAGCTTCATATCGGAGTTCTCCAGAAGGAAAGGGACGCTGTCGAGCATACCGCCATTCGTGCGCGGTTTCGCGCTGTTCACCGTCGCGACTGGCCTGTTGGCCGGGTGCGCCTCGCGCCCACCTCAGCCGGCCACCG
This sequence comes from Acidobacteriota bacterium, assembly GCA_031415235.1. Classification (GTDB taxonomy): domain Bacteria; phylum Acidobacteriota; class Vicinamibacteria; order Vicinamibacterales; family UBA2999; genus CADEFD01. Next base: position 7,963 of record JANORI010000176.1, read on the forward strand.
CTGAGGGGCGCGCGGGGCAATTGCGATTGCTGGCCGCGGCCGCCTATCCGGCAGGGGCGCTGGCGCTGCCTGACGCGCCGCGGTTTGGCAGTATCTCGGGGTTGGCCCGTGACGCGCGTACCGGCCACTGGGTGGGTGCGATCGACGAGACCTCACCCGTCCGGCTGGGGTGGATGGACATCGCGTTTGGCCCGGCCATCACGATCACGCCTGTGCGGTTCACTCCGCTTGGCCGTGGCCTCGACGTGTCCGAGGAGACCTTTGCGGGTCTTGAACTGGAGTCGCTGGCGGCGATGCCCGACGGCGGGTTCGCGGTCACGACCGAGGGTTACCACGACACCAAGAACCTGGTGCATCAGCCGGTCGTGGTCTTCGTGCAACGCGACGGCACCGTCGCCGGCGAGGTCCACCCGCGCGCGCACTTTACGATCCGGCCCGGGGACCGCACCTGGGGCGTGCGTCATAATCTTGGACTCGAAAGCCTGACGCGCACGCCCGACGGCCGCCTGCTGAGCGGCCTGGAGCAACCGCTCGTGCAGGACGGCCCGATGTCGAGCACCGCCGGCGGAGGCGTGGTGCGGCTGCTGGAGTTTGTCGAGCATCCGGCGACGGGCTGGGCTCCCGGGCGCGAGTGGGCCTACCAGTTGGAGCCGACCTCGGTCGTGCGGGGCTACGACCGGCCGTGCGCCGACGGCGAGAACGGTCTGTCCGATATGCTCGCGCTGACGAGCGACCGCTGGCTGATGCTGGAGCGCGCCTGCTTGCTCGGCGCGCCAGACGCGCCGGCCTACAATCCGGTGCGCGTATTCGAAGTGACGGTCGGCGATGCCAACGACGTCTCTGGGATGCCGTCGCTTGACGGCCGCCGGCCGAAGCTCGTGACCAAACGCCTCGTGCTCGACGTCGGCGCGCTCCTGCCCCGCCTGCCGCCGCTGCTGGTCACGGGCAGCAACTTCGAAGCCCTCGCGCTCGGCCCCCCGGGCCCTCGCGGCGAGCGCACCGTGGTGTTGATGAGCGACGATAACCTGCGTCCCACGCAGACCACCGCGGTGCTGTGGCTCGCCCTGCCATGATCTGTAACGGGGCCTGTCCCCGTTACAAGTTTTCGTGTTGCAGTTTCTGCAACACCAGACGGTAGCCGACGCCGCGCACGGTCTGGATGAGCGACGGACGCGCCGGGTCGCGCTCCAGGTAGCGCCGCAGGCGCACGATGAAGTTGTCGATGGCGCGGGTGTCGGTGTCTTCCTGCAGGCCCCAGACGTCGTGCAGGATCGCCTTGCGCGACACCACCCGGCCCGCCTGACGCACGAGATACGCCAGCAGATCCGCCTCCATCACGGTGAGCCGGTATGCGCGATCGTTGGCGTGCAACTCCAAGGCGCGCAGGTCGAGCCGATGCCCCCCGAACTCGAGCATCTCGCCGGGCGAATCCTGCGCGCTGCGCGTGGTCGCGGTCTCGGGCGGCTCGGCCGGCTCGCGCAGCCACTGGCGACGACGCAGCAAGCCCCGCACCCGCGCCAGCAAAATCGCTAGCTCGAACGGCTTGGGCAGGTAGTCGTCGGCGCCGCTCTCGAAGCCCATGAGCACGTCTTCAGGACGTGCGCGGGCCGTGAGCATCAGGATGGGCACGTAGTCGCTCTCGGCCCTCAGCGCGCGCGCCACATCGAAGCCGTTCGTCCCCGGCAGCATGACGTCGAGCACCACCGCATCGAACTGGTCGCGCTCCGCGCGCAGCAGGGCGAGCGCCATCGCGCCGTCGCCGATCACGCGCACGTCGTGTCCATCGGCCGCGAGATTGAAGCGCAAGCCCTCGGCCAGATGCTGCTCGTCCTCTACGATGAGGATGCGGCTCACGCGGGTCGCCCGGTCTGGAGCTTCGGCAATTCCAGCGTGAAGGTCGCACCCGTGCCTTCGCCTGCGCTCTCTGCGAACACGCGGCCGCCGTGATGCCGGGCGATCGATCGCACGATGTAGAGACCGAGCCCGGTGCCCTTCACCGAGAACCCGCGCGCCTGGAAGCGGTAGAATCGGTGGAAGATGCGCCGCAGCTGGCGGCGGGGGATGCCCACGCCGCGATCGCGCACCCGCACCCACAGCGTGTCGGGCGTGGGCGCGGCCAGCTCGACGCTGACTTTCACGGCCTCGGCCGAGTACTTCACGGCGTTGTCGAGCAGGTTGCCGATGGCGGTGCGCAACTCGTCGGCATCGCCGTCGACCATCATGGGCAGCACCGGCGCGTCGCTGGCGAGCGCGATCGCCTCGGTTGGCAGATGGTGTCGCCGGCGAGCGGTGTCGAGACACTCCACCGTCAGGGCGCCCAGGTCCACGGGCGCCCGATGCGCGAGCTTGCGGCGCTGGCTGGCCACCCCGGCGCGCAGCACCTGCTCGACCGTGTACTGGAGCCGCGCGGTGTCGTCGAGCATCACCTGGTAGAACTCCTGGCGTTGCTGGTCGGAGATCTCGCGCGCCTGCAGCGTCTCGAGGTACAGGCGGATGGACGCGATGGGCGTCTTGAGCTCGTGGGTGACCGCGTTGAGGAAGCTGTCCTGCTGCTCGGTGCGCCGCAGTTCGCGCACAAGAAACACGGTGTACACGATGATGCCCGCGATGATGAGCGCAAAGGCCAGCCCGCCGAGCACGAGCGGCAGCAACGACCGGCCCGAGCCCAGGATCCAGCCGACGTTCAGCGAGACGGCCGCTGCCACGAGCACGACGCAGAGCACGATGAAGACGACAGTGGCCGTCTGCCGGCGGGTCATGGGTTGATTCTAGCCGCTAGCGGCGAGGTACTAGCACACTAGCGGCTAGTGTCTAGTGGGACACGCTGCCACGCGGTAGCGGCGTATGTAGCACGGGCCCGGCGAATCACTCACCGGGCCCGTCACTGGCATCGTCAGGGCCTAGCAGCCCGTGGTGAAAGTCCGCCGGCATTCGACCGACGATGCATCGCCTCACCCCACGACGCAGACCACGCGTCGCGGGGGCCCCGACCCGTGCGCGGCGTGGCTCCTTCTTCAAATATCGGCCGATATTCTCAGGCGTCGCGCCTAGCCCACGGGGCGCCTCGTCGGTCTCGGTGCTCGCCGGACTTTCACCACGGACTGCTAGCCGCTAGCCCTCCGCTAGCCCCTGAACGGCCGCCCGCTCAGTGAGCCGGCCACGCGCGCTCACATCACCGGCGACGCGTCGGAGATGTCGACCGCGTCGGGCGATTCCTGCGGAACGATCTCGGCCGCATCCTTCGGCCGGCGCGCGATCTTCAGGTCCCAAGCGAGGCCCACGGCCTCCAGGAGTTTGATCTGGATGTAGTTCAGGTCGAACTCGTACCACGCCAAACCATGCCGCATCGACACGGGGTGCGCGTGGTGGTTGTTATGCCAGCCTTCCCCGAAGGCCAGCAGGCCGACCCACCACAAATTCCGGGAGTCGTCGCGCGTGCGGAACGTCTTGTAGCCCCACATATGTGTCGCCGAGTTCACCAGCCAGGTCGCGTGCAGGCCGAAGGTGGTGCGGAAGAACACGCCCCACAGCACGTAGGGCAGGCCGCCGAAGGCCAGCAGCGCCAGGCCCACGACCACTTGCGTGACCCAGTGCCAGTTGGTGAGCGCCACGTGGAACTTGTCCTTGCTCAGGTCGGGCACGTAGCGCGTCAGCACGCCGGTGTCGTGGTGCATCGCCTTGCCGAACATGATCCAGCCCATGTGCGCCCACCACGCGCCCTCGCGCGGCGTGTGCGGGTCGCCCTCCTTGTCTGAGTGCTGGTGGTGGATGCGGTGGGTGGCGACCCAGAAGATGGGGCCGCCCTCGAGCGCGAGGGTGCCGCAGATGGTGAGGAAATACTCCATCCACTTCGGCGTCTTGAAGCCGCGGTGGGTGAGCAGGCGGTGATACGCGATGCCGATGCCCAGGCTGCCCGAGACCCACCAGAGGATGGCGGCGGCGAACATGGCGCCGTAGTCGATGTAGAAGAATGCGGCGACGGCGCCGATATGGAACGCCGTCATCGCAATGAAGGTGATCCAGTTGAGGCCCTTGGCCGACTTGCGGCCGTAGATGTCAGTCACAGCAACCATGGACCGATGCTACCGAGAACCCGGCGAGCCAACTGTAATACTTCTGTCGCTGGCTCTAACGCGCAGACCGAACAGC
>JANORI010000177.1:0-10312 GCA_031415235.1 Acidobacteriota bacterium
CCGCGTCGTGCGCGGCTGCCCGTCGCGGCCCAGGAACTCGAGCTGCTCGCTCTGGAGGTTGAAGACGGCCGCCCGATCGTTCACCTCGGTGGATGGAAAGTTGAGGGTGTACCTGAGTCCGGCGTTCACCGTGACACGGTCGCCGAGGCGCCAGTCGTCCTGCACGAAGTATTCCTGCACGTGGGCGCGATTGCGGATCTGATCGGTCTGCAGGTCAATCGAGAACTGCTGTACCTGGCCCAGCAGAAAGCTCGCCAGCGGCGTACCCGTATTGGCGACGCCCGGCAGGTCGGTGAAGAGGCTGCTGAACGCGAAGACGCCGGTCGGCGATGGCGGCTGCACGACGTTCAGGCGCGACCACCGCAGATCGGCGCCAAACTCGAGCGTGTGGCGCCCGCGCAGCCATGTGAGCGTATCGGCGACCTCGGTGACGCCTGTGCCGAAGTCGGTGGCGGTGTTCGCGGGAGAACCCAGGTGCTGGTACCCGGCGATGAGGAATGTGGGCAGCGTGTCTGGGAACCGCGCCCCGGACGGAATCCCAGGCAGGCCGAGGCCGGCCGAGGCGGAGGTGTCCAGACGCGCCGCCGCGCGGCCCACGACTCGCCGCGTGTCGCCCACCCGCAGCTCGTTCACGACCCGGTCCGCGAAGGTCCGCCGGTGGCCCGACGCGAACGACCACGCCGTGGTCTGCTGCGGGCCAAGGGCGCCCGTCGTGACCCCACTACCGTCGGGCAGCGGCGTGACGGGCACGAACGATTCCCGGAACCGCGTGAGACGGCCGAACAGCTGGTCGCGGCCGGGGACGAGCGTGTGGTCCAGGCGCATGCTGACCTGGTCCTGATCGACCGACTCGTCGGCGACGCGACGGTAGTTGTTCGCCGTGCCGGCGCTCGTTGGCAGCGGATAGCGCTCGAGCAGCGCTTGCGCCACTGGATCCATGCGCGCGGCCGGGATCGCGTTCCCCGGAAAGGGACTGCGCGTGGGGACGCCGCCGGCTCCGGCCAGGGTCGTACGAGGATCGAAGATCGCGGGTACCCGGCCACCAACCGGTTCAGAGAAGATGCCCTGGCGCTGAAGCGCCGTGGGCACGGTGGAGATGACGGTGCGGCCGATGGTCTGCCGCTGGCCCTGGTAGTCGGCAAAGAAGAACGCGCGGTCGCGGCGAAGCGGACCACCCAGCACGCCACCGAACTGGTCGCGCCGCAACGGCGGCTTCACAGCCTCACCGGCCGCAAACACGTGGCGCGCGGTGAGGAGGTCGTGCCGGAAGAACTCGAACGCCCCACCCCGCAGCGTGTTGGTACCCGCCTTCGTCGTGAGAATCACGACGCCTCCGTTGAAGCGGCCGAATTCGGCCGGCGGGCTGTTGCTCTCGATTGTGAACTCCTGAATCGCCTCGGCGTTCGGGAGGAACGCCACCTGACCAGGCTCCGGCTGGAGCACGGAGATGCCGTCAACGAGGTACTCGTTCGTGCGCGGCCGCCCTCCGTTGATGCGCGGCAGCGACGACCCCGGCGGCAGCGCGACGCCAGGCGCCAGGCTCGCCAGCGTGATGACGTTTCGTCCGTTGAGCGGCAGAGCAACGACCACGCGGCTGTCGATCGCCTGGCCAAGGGCGGACGTGTCACCGCGCCGCAGCGCCGGGGCCGTAACCGTGACCGCCTCGGTCACGCCGCCGGTCTCGAGATGCAGCTCGACGCGCGTCGCCTCGCCAGCAGCGATGCCGACGCCGTCGCGCACGGCGGGCCGGAAGCCTTGCAGCTCGGCGCGGATGCGGTAGAGACCAGGCGCGAGACCGGGCACGACAAACGCCCCGTCCGCGCCGGTCACGACGCGGCGTGACGCGCCCGAGCCCGCCGCGACGACTTCAACCACGGCGCCAGGCGCACCTGCGCCGGCCTGATCCACCACCGCGCCCATGAGCGCCCCGGCGCCCGCCTGAAACGCCGCCGACCGCCCAGGGGTGGCGAACAACACCAGCGCAAGGCACACGCTCTGCCAGATCGACCGTCGGACCATCACGTCTCTAGAGCCCACGAGGACTCTAGACTCACTCTGTATCGGAACGCAATTCGACTTGAATCGCATATTTTCGAGGTGCGCTCGTACGAGGCAACTCAGGAGACCCGTTGGCGGCGACAGAACGGCACCCTCGGCGTGGATGGGCATGCGCTGGCACCGCACCGGCGGCGGCTGTTCAGGCCGTCGTGCGGTCAGCCCGCACGTAGACACCGCGCGCGGTAGTCGTGGCATAGCCTTCGGCCACCAGCGCGCGATTGCCAAGACCGGCATCGGCGCGCGGAAGGCCCGTGACCCGCGCCAGTTCGCCCGGTATGGTCAGGCCCGCGCCGTCGAGGAAGCATCGGGCGATCTCGCGCAGCGCCGTGGCGCGACTCACGCGCCGGCGGAGCGCGTCGGGAAAGCGACCGATGGCAAGCGTGTAGATGTAGGTGAATTTCGGTTCGTAGTACACGGCGCTCGGCACCACGAGCATCGCCCCCTGCAATTCGTCGAGCGCGCGCGTAAACGCCGCACGGTCTTGGACGCCTGACTCGGCACGCAGGTCAGCGGTGCTCGACTCCCATTCCCGACGCAGCACGCGCAACAGGCGCTGCGCGTCGGGGCTGAGCCGCGCCTTCTCGTCGGCTCTGCGCACGCCCCACACCGCATGGAAGTACGGAATCATTCGCGGAGCCAGGAAGAGCGCCTTGCCACGCGCCAGCTTGGCGTAGTACACCCGCCCCCGATTCACGAGCTCGTCCTTCAGCACCCACGTCAACGACGCTTCCGGATCCCGTTGCACGTTGCGGGGCATGACAGCATCGCGGCGACCGCACACCGCCACGTAGAGCGACGGGCCGGGGCGGCGCGAATCGGTGAGGCAGGCGGTAAAGCCCACCTGCTCGATGAACCGCGCAGCGTCACTTGCGGTCTCGACCTGCCGCACACTTTCGCGACGCCAGCGCTCGTCGCGAAACTCGTCGATATCTGGAGGGATCTCGGGTCGGTGTCTCATGCTGTCACGACGCCGCGCCGGCGTCGTCTGTCGACACGCTAGCACGGGCCGCGTCGGCCGACTGGCGTAGAATTGCGCTCTCACCGCGCGTCCGCAAGCACCCGTCCAGCAGGAGCACGCGAATGGCCAGCCAAGTCCTCATCGTGCACGGATACTCTGACGGCTCCACGAGCTTCACCGCGCTCGGGGAGTATCTGGTCGGCAGCGGCGTCTATCAGCCCGGCCGCGTCTTCTATCTCGACTACAGCAGCATGGACGACGACGCCACGTTCCGCGACTTCGCCGACAAGCTCGACACCGACTATCGCACCCGCTTCGCGGGCGAGCGCATCGATGTGGTGTGCCACAGCACCGGGTCACTCGTCGTGCGCGCATGGCTGGCCCTGCACCAACAGCGCACCCGACGGCGGGGCCTCGCCGAGCCGTGTCCGGTCGATCGCCTGGTGTGCTTTGCACCCGCCAACTTCGGCTCCGACCTGGCGAAGCTCGGGCAGTCGTTTCTCGGGAAGTTCCGGTCGACGTTCTTCAATTCCCGATCGCACGACGGCGACTTCATGGAATCGGGTGCGGCGGTGCTGCAAGGACTCGAGCCTGCCAGCCCGTTTCAGTGGGAGCTGTCGTGGCAACATGACCTGCACGGCGAACACTCCTACTTCAGCGACGCCAGGCCCGAGTCCCAGCGCTGCTACGCGTTCGTGCTGGCGGCAGGAGAGGCCTACGGTGGCGTGCAGGCAAAAGTCATCAAGCAGCGCGCCATGCCCGGTACCGACGGTACGGTGCGCATCGCCGGCACCTCGCTGAACAGCCGTGCGTGTTCGCTCGACTTCCGGGCGTCGGGACCGGCCCTCGTCTGGTGGAAGAACGACCGATTCCCGCAGATGCCCTTCGCGGTGTTCTCGGGCGTCAATCACGGCAGCATCATCGATCCGTCGGGCCCCGGGTTTGCCGACGCCACGGGCCCGGGCGGCGTGGCGGCGCGCGTGTTGCGCGAACCCACGACCTCTGACGGGTATCGCCGGTGGGCGGTGGACTTCGAGGCGCTCACAGCCGAGCACCACGCGCGTCTCCCGGTCGAGCGGCAGACGGCGTTCCAGCAATTTTTCTTCAAAGTCAGGGACGACATCGACCAGGACGTCAGCGACTACTTCGTGGACTTTCACGTGGTCGGACCGTCGGGCCTGCCCCATGCGGCGCTTACCGAGCAGTTCGATCAGCTCTTCGAGACCAAGGTTCACGTCCACTCGGCCTCGAAGTCGCACCGCGTGTTCTGGATGAACTGCGGCCAGCTCGCCACCTTCCACGCAGCGTTGCGCGCGGCCGGCGCGCGCCTGATGCTGGAGATCTCGGGACGCAGCGCGTTGCCAGACGTACGCTACGACGTCAGCACGTTTGTGGCCTTCGACCCGGCGGCGTCAGTGCGCGAAGGCGATCCGGTGCTGCTGGCGCCGCACACGACGACACTCGTGGACGTCATCCTGAATCGGGCGCAGACCGACCGACTGCTCTCGATCGGCAGTAACGCCACTCTGGGGCCCACGCCGGCGTCGCGATCGGTCGCCCCCGAGTCGCGGCCGGCCGTGCCCCAGCGGACGGGCCGGGCAGCCATCGCCTCGGGCAGCTGAGCGGGCACTCGATGGCTGGGCCGCGCTCCTCGCTCGCCTACGGCATTCCGCCCACCGGGTATCGCCTCGCTGACGCCACGCACGTCGGCGGCGTGCGGCTGCAGGTGCGCGACCTTCAGCGTTCGCTCGACTACTACACACAGGTGATCGGCCTGCGCCTTGCAGGCCGCGACGCCAGCACCGCGTCGTTGGCCGCACATGGCGGCGACCGGATCCTGGTGCGACTCCACGCACGCCCCGGGGTGCTCCCAGTGCCTCGTCGCGGGGTGTTCGGGCTCTATCACTTCGCGATCCTCCTGCCCGACCGCGCCGCCCTCGGACGGTTCGTCACGCACCTGGCTGCGATCGACGTGCGTCCTGGGGCGGCCGATCATCTGGTGAGCGAGGCGGTCTACCTGACCGACCCTGACGGCCTCGGCATCGAGGTCTATTGCGATCGTCCCCGCGACACGTGGCGGCACGCGACCCGCGAACTGGCCATGGCCACAGAGCCGCTCGACCTCGCCGCGGTTGCGACCGCCGCCCTGGGCGAGGCGTGGACGGGTGCGCCGGCCGGCACCACCATGGGCCACCTGCACTTGCACGTGGGCGACATCGACGAGGCCCGGCGCTTCTTCCAGGGCGCGCTCGGCTTCGACGTCACCGTGTGGAGCTACCCGGGCGCGCTCTTCTTCTCGGCCGGTGGCTATCACCATCATCTCGGCGCCAACACGTGGGTGCCAGGACCCGCGGCCACCGATGAACAGGCCCGCCTGCTCGACTGGGAGCTGCTCCTGCCGAGCGACGAAGAGGCTGCGGCCGCGGCGCGAAGCGTGGTCGCCGCGGGCTACCACATCGAACCGGACGGCGTCGCGTGGACCGCCGTCGACCCGTGGGGCACGCGGGTCGTCGTGCGCGCGGGTTGATCGGCCGCTGACCATGCCGTCCCCAGCCGCGCCGCGCCGGCGCCTACCCCTCAGCGTGTGGGTGCTCGGTGTCGTGTCACTGCTGATGGACGCGTCGTCGGAGCTCGTGCACAGCCTGCTGCCGGTGTTGATGGCCACCACGTTCGGCGTCAGCATGGCGACCATCGGCCTGCTCGAAGGTCTGGCCGAGGCCACGTCGTCCATCGTGAGGGTGTTCTCTGGCACGTTGAGCGACTGGCTGGGGCGCCGCAAGGATCTTGTGGTAATTGGCTACGGTCTGGCCGCGCTGTCGAAGCCGCTGTTTCCGTTGGCGCCGTCGGTCGGCTGGGTCTTCACAGCGCGGGTCGTCGACCGCATCGGCAAGGGCATCCGGGGCGCGCCGCGCGATGCCCTCGTGGCCGACATCACGCCGCCGGAATTGCGAGGCGCGGCCTACGGCCTGCGCCAGGCGCTCGATTCGGTGGGCGCGGTCATCGGGCCCCTGCTCGCCGTCGCGCTGATGGTGTGGTTCGTCAACGACATCCGCGCGGTGCTCTGGATGGCGGCACTGCCGGCCGTCCTCGCGGTCGTGCTGCTGATCGTGGCGGTGCCAGAACCCGAGCGCACCGTCGAGCGAGCGCGGCCGCACGCGCCGTTCACACGCGCCAGCCTGGCCCACTTGCCCCGCCGCTACTGGCGAGTGGTTGCGGTCGGCGCCGTGTTCACGCTGGCCCGCTTCAGCGAGGCGTTTCTCGTGTTGCGCGCACAGAGTGTCGGATTCCCGATCACCTACGTGCCGGTGGTGATGATCGCGATGAACGTCATCTATGCCGCAGCGGCGTATCCGGCCGGGCGCATCGCAGACCGCATGCGCCCGCGCGCCCTGCTCGTGGGCGGACTCGTCGTGCTCGTCGGTGCGGACCTGGTCCTGGCGCTGGCGACGACGCCCCTGCAGGTTGTTGCCGGCGCCTGCTGCTGGGGCCTGCACATGGCGCTCACGCAGGGATTGCTGTCGAAGCTGGTCGCCGACACCACGTCACCCGCCGTGCGCGGCACCGCCTTCGGCTTCTTCCATCTCGTGACGGGCGTAACGGTGCTGGCCGCCAGCGTCATCGCGGGTGCCCTCTGGAACACGTTTGGTCCTTCGGCCACCTTCGTTGCGGGCGCGCTTTTCAGCGCGATCGCCGCAACCTGCGTGCTGACGTCCAGGTCCTGAGTCCACGCGGCCCGCGTCGGCCCGCGCCCCAGCGGCTCTCTGCCCGTTTCTGGCGATCGTGGATCGCACATGCCAGTTAGAACCGGGATCGATGGCTTCGGCCGCCACGAGCGTCGCCGAGGTGCAGGCATGGACGGTGTCATGGGAGTCAGCAAAGGGCGACGAGTACCGCAGTCAGGCGGTCTTGTCGCCAGTGCGCTCGTCTCGACCGTCCGTCTGACGTATCCTGCGGATGTCGCCCGGCGTGACCCTGCTTGCAGAGATGTCCATGGCTATTTCGCTGACTGTCAACGGCACGGCGCATTCGCTCGACGTCGAACCCGAGATGCCCCTGCTGTGGGCGTTGCGGGAAGTGCTCGGGCTGACCGGCACCAAGTTCGGCTGCGGCATCGCCGCCTGCGGCGCCTGTACCGTGCACCTCGACGGCCGGGCGGTGCGGTCGTGCGTGCTCCCCGTCTCAGCGGCCGACGGGAAGCAGGTCACGACCATCGAGGGCCTGGCGCAGGGCGGCGTGCTTCACGCGGTGCAGCAGGCCTGGATCGCGCACCAGGTGCCGCAGTGCGGCTACTGCCAGTCGGGCGCCATCATGGCGGTGGCCGGCTTGCTGGCGCAGACGCCGATGCCCACCGACGACGACATCGACGCGCGGTTCACCAACATCTGCCGGTGCGGCACGTTTGCCCGGATGCGGGCGGCCATTCATGACGCGGCCAAGAACGCGGGAGCGACGTTGTGAACAAGTGGACCAGACGCACCTTCATCGGTGCCGGCACGGTGGCCGGCGGCGGCTTCCTGCTGGGCGTGGCCGGCTTCACGATTGCACCGAGCCGCCACTCGCTCGTGTCGGCCGATTCGGCGGCAAAGGGTCAGCTGACGACCTGGATTTCCGTCACCCCTGACAACGTCATCACCATCCTGATTCCACACTGCGAGATGGGACAAGGCACGCCGATGGCGCTCGCGATGATGGCGGCCGAAGAGATGGAGGCGGACTGGGCGCTCGTGCGCATCCAGGAAGCGCCGGCACTGGATGCCTATGCCAACGGCTACGTCATGCGCGCTGCCGGCGGTGACTACGTCCCCGCCATGCTCGGGCGCGGCGTGGACTACTCCGCTTTCAAGCTGGCCGAGTGGTTCGGCTTCCAGGTGACCGGCGGCTCCACCGCCGTGCGCGGCACCGGCGAGTACGGCATGCGCGTGGCCGGCGCCGCCGCCAAAGAGATGCTGCTCGCGACCGCGGCCGAGCAGTGGGGCGTGCCCGTCTCGGAGTGCGTGGCGAAGAACTCCCGCATCACGCATCCGGCCTCCAACCGCAGCAACCCCTTCGGCGCGCTTGCGCGGGCGGCCGCAGCGCAACCGGTGCCCACGAACCCTGCACTGAAAAGCCCGGACGCCTTCACGATCCGTCGCACCTCCCCACCACGGCTCGATCTCCCGTCGAAGGTCGACGGCCGTGCGATCTACGCCATCGACTTCACGACCCCAGGCATGCTCTACGCCGCGGTCGAGATCGCGCCCGTCTACGGCGGCACGCTCGTGTCGGTGGATCCGACGCCGGCCGAGTCGATGCCAGGCGTGAAGAAGGTGGTGCAGCTGAAAGAGGCCGTGGCGGTCGTGGCCGACAGCTTCTGGCGCGCTCGTCGAGCGCTGGCGGCGCTCGAGCCCGAGTTCAGCGACGCGGGACACGGCGGCGTATCGACCGACTCGATCTTCGCCGCGTTCGATGCCTCGCTCGGCGCGCCGCCCGAGGTGCCGAAGAGTGCCGCGAAGGTCATCACGGCTGACTACCGTGCGCCATTTCTCGCGCACGCCACCATGGAGCCAATGGTCTGCACGGCCCAGGTCGAGAGCGGCCAGGTCGAGGTGTGGGCGGGCGTGCAGGACCCGCTCAACGCGCGTACCACCGCCGCAAAGGCGCTCGGCATCGATCGGTCCAAGGTCACGCTCACGAACTTCCTGCTGGGCGGCGGATTCGGCCGTCGCCTGCCCTACAACTTCGACTACGTGGACCTCGGCGTGCGCGTGGCCGAGGCGATGTCGCCCGTGCCCGTGAAGACCATCTGGACGCGCGAGAACGACATCCAGCACGATTACTACCGTGGTGCGGCGCTGTCGCGTCACGCGGGGGCGCTCGATGCCAGCGGCGTGCCGCTGGCCGCGCATTCGCACTACACGGGCGGGGGCAACGGCGAAGCGGTGGCCATGCCCTATGCGATTGCGGCCAAGGACGCGAAGCAGAAGGACGCGAAGCACCCGATTCGCACCGGCGCGTGGCGGTCGGTGCTCAACTCGCAGCACGGCTTCTTCAAAGAGTCGTTCATCGACGAGATGGCCCACGCGGCCGGGACGGATCCGTTCGAGTTCCGGCGTGGCTTGTTGAGCGGCGAGCCTCGCTTCAAGGCGGTGCTCGAGAAGGCAGCGGCGATGTCCGGCTGGGGCACGCCGCTGCCGCAGCGTGAAGGGCGCGGCATCGCGATCTGCGAGAGCTTCGGCACCATCGTGGCCGAAGTGGCGCACGTGGCCGTCTCACCGGAAGGCCAGCTCGAGGTGCGACACGTCTATGCGGCGGTGGACTGCGGCGACGTCGTGAACATGGACAGCGCCACCGCGCAGATCGAGGGCGGCATCATCTTCGCGCTGTCGGCGGCGATGCTGAGCGAGATCACGTTTGCGCAAGGCCGAGTGGTCGAGAAGAACTTCCGAGACTACCCGATGATTCATATCAGTGACGCGCCCCAGGTGACGACCGCGTTCATCCGCTCGGATGCGCCCCTCGGGGGCCTGGGTGAGCCTGGTGTGCCGCCGCTGGCGCCGGCCCTGACCAACGCGATTCACGCCGCCACGGGCATCCGCGTGCGCGAACTGCCGATCTCGAAGACACCGCTGCGCGCGTAACTCGCGGCCGCCCGCGCTCACGTGGTCAGGTGACAGGCACTGTAGTGATCGGCGCCGACCGGCTTCAGCTCTGGAACGCTCTTTGCGCACGCCGCCACCGCGCGCGGGCACCGCGTGCGAAACACGCACCCTGAGGGGGGATTGATCGGGCTGGGGATGTCGCCGGCAAGCGTCATCCTGGTCCGCCGCCGGCCGGGCTCGGGCACCGGCACGGCCGAGAGCAGCGCCTCGGTGTAGGGGTGATTCGGCTGGCGGTAGAGCGCCGCCGACGGCGCGATCTCCATGATCTTGCCGAGGTACATGACCACCACACGGTCGCAGATGTGTTCGACAACCGCCAGGTCGTGCGCGATGAAGAGCATCGTCAAACCGAAGCGTTGCTTCAGGTCCGCGAGCAGGTTGATGACCTGCGCCTGAATCGACACGTCGAGGGCCGAGACCGGCTCATCGGCCACCAGGAACTCGGGCTGCACGGCAAGCGCGCGCGCGATGACGAGGCGCTGCCGCTGGCCGCCCGAGAACTCGTGCGGGAAGCGGTCGAGGTGGTCGGCCGAGAGCCCGACCTGCTCCAGCAGCTCCACCGTGCGGCCGGCGCGGTCGGCCGGCGTGCCAATCGCGTGCAGGGCCAGCGCGTGACCGAGCATGGCGCCGATCTTCTCGCGCGGATTGAGGCTGGCGT
>JANORI010000178.1:0-1648 GCA_031415235.1 Acidobacteriota bacterium
GCCACGGCCTGCGCCGGGGCGAAGAGCCGCAGATCCTTGCGCGCCTCCAGCAGTCGCAGCACGTCCACGGCCGAAAAGTGGTCCTCGTGATAGTGGCTGACGAACACCGCGTCGAGGCCGTCGAACGGCGCCGTGCCGTCGAAGAGCGCCCGCTCCACCTGCGCCGGCACCAGCGCGTACTGGCCGAAGTCGTTGCGGAACAGCGGGTCGAACACTACTTTGGTGTCGCCGTGGGTCACGAGCACGCTGGCGTTGGCCAGGTACTGGGCCTTGGCCGTGACCGGCGCCGCGGCACGCGTCCCTGCAGGCTGGCCCGCCGGTTGATTGGCGGTAGCCCCGGGCGCGACGGCCACCGCCGCCAGCGCCGTGACGATCAGCCATCCATGGATACGAGCGCGACTCGTGGCGTGCATTGGTGACCTCTGGCGGCGCCTGTGCGCCGCGCGTGACACACGATACTGCCGGTTGCTGCTGACGTCGAGCCACGTCGGTGCCTCGAGCCTGCGATCCGCAACGCGCTAGAATGGCCGCCAGGGGCACCACCATGCCAGCGACAGTCCCGGCCGTGCACAGCGACCCAGAGATCCTCGGGGGCATCCCCGTGTTCGTCGGGACCCGTGTGCCGTTCCGGAATCTGATCGACTACCTGGAGCGCAATCACAGCCTCGATGAGTTCCTCGACTCCTTCCCGTCAGTGTCGCGAGAGCAGGCTGTGGCCGCCCTCGAGGCGGCGCACGAGGCAGTGACCGCTGGTGCGCGTTCTTCTAGATGAACAGCTGCCACGGCAGCTGGTGAGGGCCGTTAAAGATGCGGTGAATCGGTAGCCGCGGCGCGCCGTCGCGCCGCCAGCAGGATCCCGATGCCGACCAGGTTCATCACCACCACCGTGGCCGTGATCTTGAGCGCAAACGTCGTCACGCTCTCGACCTTGATGATGGGGAAGACCGACAGCACCACGTAGAGCACCGTCATCAGCAGACCCGACAGCGAGGCCAGGCGCAGCCAGAGCGGGGGCCGGGGGGTCATTCCGCGCAGCCCTACGAGCGGAATGGCGAACATCACCACGTAGCAGAGCGCGTAGAAGATGCCGCTGGCGTTGAACAGCAGCTGAAACGCCTCGGCATGGCCCACGCCGACCAGACTCAGCGCGGCCACGCCAAACGAGCTGGCGCCCACGAGCAGAATCGAGTTCACCGGCGTCTTGTAGGTGGCATGCAGACGGCTGAACCAGGCCGGCAGCATGTGGTCCCAGCCGGCCACCATCGGCAGCCGCGTCACCGCCGTGAAGGCCACGCTCGCCTGCCCGACGCGCATCGCCAGCGTCATCAGAATCGCCAACGTAACGAGCGGCGTGGCGATGCCGAACGGTCCGTAGCCAACGCGCAGCACCTGGGCGATCGGCCCGATGAGATCGATGTCGTCGCGCGGCACGAACGCCACGACCGTGCTCGTGCCGAGCACGAAGATCACGGCAATGACCGGCGCTGCGATGAACACCGAGCGCGTCACCGACCGCACCGGCGCCTTGGTCTCGCCGGCCAGAATCGCCATGTACTCGAAGCCACCCAACGCGCCGAAGCCCATCTTGCCGAGGATGTTCAGGTTGTACAGCGACAGCTCGGGCATCTCCATGCGGAAGGGCTGGTAG
>JANORI010000179.1:0-4803 GCA_031415235.1 Acidobacteriota bacterium
GGAAGCGCGAGAAGAGGCTCCGCACTTCCGGGTCGTCCTCCACGAGCAGAATGGTCGTGCCTGCGAGCGGGGGCGGCGATTCGGCCAGCGTGTCGTGGCGCAGGCGGCGCGGGCCGACCGGGGCCTCGACGGCCGGTAGCAAGATGTGCACCGCGGTGCCCGCGCCTGGCGCCGTGTCGATCCAGGTGTAGCCGCCGCTCTGCTTCACGATCCCGTAGACCATCGACAAGCCAAGCCCGCTGCCCTTGGTGCTGTCCTTGGTCGTGAAGAACGGCTCGAAGGCCTGGGTCGCGGTGTCTTCGTCCATGCCGTGCCCGGTATCGCGTACCGAGAGCAACACCCACGAGCCCTCCGGCACCCGCACCGGCAGCGACGGATGCGCCCACGGTTCGCGGAGCTCGAAGTTGGCGCTACCGATGTCGAGCGTGCCGCCGGTCGGCATCGCATCGCGCGCGTTGATGGCGAGGTTCAAGACCACTTGCTCGATCTGGCCGGGATCGACCATCACGGGCCGCAGGCCGGGAGCGAGCCTGCATGCGAGCTGGACGTCCTCACCGATGACGCGCGTGAGCATGTGCTCGAGGGTCAAGACGGTGACATTGAGGTCGAGCACCTCGGGCACCAGGAGTTGACGTCGTCCGAATGCCAGCAGCTGTCGTGTGAGGGACGCGGCCCGGTCGGTCGCGGTCTGAATGGCGCCGACGATCCGTCGCCGCCCGAACGGGTCGAGCGCTTCGCCGGCCAGGGCCTCGGCATGTCCGCTGATGACCTGGAGCAGATTGTTGAAGTCGTGCGCCACGCCGCCGGCCAGACGTCCGAGCGCGCCCATCTTCTGCGACCGACGCAACTGCTCGGTGAGGTCCTTGTTGTCCTGCAGCGCCTGTTCGAGACGCCGACGACCGGAGGCGTCCCGGATCGTCGCCACCAACCTGCCGACAGGACCGAGCGGCGTGACGCTGACTTCGACGGGGAATTCGGTGCCGTCGGCGCGTCGGCCCGTGGCGTCGCGGTGCGGCGTCGGACTGGGTGGCGCGAGGGGCTCGGTCGACGGGCCGGAGACACGCGGCGGTGTCGAGACCCAGGCGTCGAGTGGCGTGCCGAGCAAGGCGCGCTCAGGCATGCCGAGCAGGCGCTCGAGCGCGGGGTTGGCCCGCTCGATTCGGCCGTCGACGTCGATCACGGCGACGGCCTCGCCGATGATCTCGATCGGCAGCAGGGGGCCCCCGTCTGCGGTGGGCACCCGCCGCAGACGCGGCTGGCTGGAGGCGGCGCCGTCGCTGGCGCTACCGGGCTCGGGTTCGACCCACCACGCGCGTTCGAAAAGGGTCATGCGCAGGCGGCCAAGGGGGCGGCGTTGGTCAGGCGCCGCCGCCATGTCGGCGCTCCCGCGTGTCCGGCGCGCCACCTGCCTGTTACGAGTTGGATGATAGCCACGTCCCGGTCGGAAAATCGGCACAGGGACGGCGAGCTTGAATTCCGCTGCTAGCCCGTCACGACGGGTCCGGTGGGGAAGGCGCCGCCGGGGGAAGTAGCGCCGCCACCTGCCGCAGCAGGGCCATGCGGGTGATCGGCTTCTGCAAGTAAGCGAGGCCGGCCGGTGGGTCGCCGTCTGGTTCGACCTGGTCGGCATAGCCCGAGACGAAGAGGATCTTCAGGCGTGGGTTGCGTGCGCGCAGCGAGGCCGCCAGCGCCGGACCGCTGGTGTTCGGCATCACGACGTCGGTCATCAGCACATCGATATCCGCGTGGCGGGCGTCGAAGACCTGCACCGCCTGCCTGCCGTCGGCCGCTTCCAGCACGTCGTAGCCGGCCTGACGCAGAAACGTCGAGAACAGGGCGCGCACTTCCGCATCGTCCTCGACGAGCAGGATGCCGCCGTGACGCTGGGGCACTGGGACGGGGCGCGCCTCAATCCGGGCGCCTGGGGCCGGCACCGCGTCTGGCACAGCCGGCAGCAACACATGTACGGACGCGCCCGCGCCAGGCGCCGAGTCGATCCAGGTGAAGCCGCCGCTTTGCGTCACGATGCCGTAGACCATCGAGAGCCCGAGGCCGCTGCCTTGGGTCGCGTCCTTGGTCGTGAAGAACGGTTCGAACGCCTGCGCGGCAGTGCTCTCGTCCATGCCAGCGCCGGTATCGCGCACGGTGACGAGCACCCACGGTCCAGGCGGCACCGTGGCAGGCAGTGAGGGCGTCGTCGATGGCGAGGCACGTGTGACGTTGGTGGTCGCGATCTCGAGCATTCCGCCGTCAGGCATGGCGTCGCGGGCGTTCAAGACCAGATTCAGCAGCACTTGCTCGATTTGGCCCGGGTCGACCCGCACCGCCGACAGGCCCGGCGCCAGCACGCTGACACACTGGATGTGCTCGCCAATAAGGCGGCTGGTCAGACGTTCCATGGTGCGCACGGTGACGTTGAGGTCGACGACTTCGGGCACGAGCACCTGGCGGCGCCCGAACGCGAGCAGCTGACGGGTGAGGGATGCCGCGCGACCTGTCGCCACTGCGATGGTGCGCACCAGACGGCGCCGGGTGGCCTCGTCGAGGTGGTCGGCGCCGAGCGCCTCCGCATAGCCGCCGATCACCTGCAGGAGGTTGTTGAAGTCGTGCGCCACGCCGCCGGCCAGGCGTCCGAGGGCGCCGACCTTCTGCGATCGCTGGAGCTGTTCGGTGAGGTCGTGGATCTCGCGCCCGGCGTGTTCAGCGCGGGTGCGGTCGGTGACGTCGTGCACGGTGGTGACCAGCACCTCGGTCGCGTCGAGACGGGCCGAAGTGGTCGCAAGAGTGGCGGGAAACACGGAGCCGTCGGCGCACCGTGCCGTTGCTGGCGACCAGTCTGGCGGCGACGCCGGCATGCCGCTCTCCGGAGGCACGAGCCAGGTTCCGAGCGACTGGCCGACAAGCGCAGCCATCGCCACGCCGAGCGTGTCAGCGAGTGCCTGATTGGCCATCAGGATACGGCCGTCGCGGTCGGTGACCACGACACCTTCGCGCACGGCATTCAGGAGCAGCCAGGCGGGCCCGACCGTGAAGGTCGGGAGTGGCTCGGACTCAACCTCGCCGACTGAGTACTCGGCCGGCCGCGCCGGCCGCCACACTGGCACCACGGCGCGATGGTCGTCGGTCACCATGTCGGCCGCGCCGCGACAGGCTCCGGCTGCATCGGCATGCTGTCTGTTGGACGGTTCGGCCACGAGGGTCTCACACGGCTCTCAGCTCTGGAACATGCTCTCGGTAGAACGTACCTGTTCGTCCACGTCGGCCACCAGTTCGTCCACCTCGCTGACGAGCGTGATGCGCTGTGCGACCGGCAGCGGCAGCACGAGGTCGCCGATCACCGGCGGGGTCTGCCGCTCCAACTCGCCAGGCGGCGTGACCCAGAAGCCCATCCACTCGGCGAGACGGCAGGCCACGCCGACGCGCGCGAGCGTCTCGGTTGGTCCCACGGCAGCGGGATTGTGGTGGTGCAGCGCGATGTCCTGGAACACCTGCGGCAGCAGCAACTGCTGGGTGAACCAATGCCCGGCTTCGCAGTGGTCCATGCCGAGCAGCTCGCGCTCGAGCGCCAGCAACTCCAGCCCGCGCGCGTCGGCGGCGTCGAGGAACGCGGGGTACTGGGTGGGGTGCGCCACGACGAGCGCCAGGCGACCGATGTCGTGCAGCAGGCCCGCCGAATAGGCATCGGCCGCGTTGCCACCCAGCCGGAGCGCGATCTGCTCGGAGGCGGCCGCGCACGCCAGGTTGTGGCGCCAGCACCGCAAGACCGCGGGGTGACGCAGGGCCGATCCCAGATACCTGCGCAAGCCGACCGTGGCGGCCAGGGCCCGGATGCGTCCAGTGCCGAGCAGCGCCGTGGCGTGGTGGATGCTCGTCACCTCGCCACGCACGCTGTAGTAGGCGGTGTTGGCGGCGCGCAATACTTCGGCGGCAATCGTGACGTCCACCGCGATGGTGGCGGCGACCTCGCTCAGGGCGATGTCCTCTTTGGCCAGCAGGCCCAGCAGCTTGACGGCGGCACTCGGAATCGGCGGCAGTTCGCAGTGTCGGCGCAGCAGCCGCGCCTTGGCGGGCGCCGGCGCGGGGCCGAGGTCGACCGTGAGATTGTCTGGCGCTCCGTTGCTGTACACCGTATCCTCTCCCCGAGGAATCGGCCACCGCGGCCGTGCCTTCAGTCTCGCGGCAGGGGTGTCACACGCCCGGCCCTGGGCCTCCAAGGAGCAGGCCGATGTGCTTGAGCAGGGCGCCTCGCGTGACCGGCTTCGACAGGTGGGTGGTGTGTGGCTCCGGTCCGCCCAACTCGAGCTGCTCGGTGTAGCCCGAGACGTAGATCACCTTCACGGTGGGCCGCCGCGCCCGGAGCGCGCTCGCCAGGGCCGGCCCGCTGACATTGGGCATCACGACATCGGTCATCACGACATCGATCTCGTCGGCCTGACGCTCGAAGGTGTCGAGCGCTTCCTGGCCATCGGCGGCCTCCACCACCCGGTAGCCGCCATCGCGCAGGAAGGCCGAGAAGAGCGACCGCACCTCGGGGTCGTCCTCGACGAGCAGCACCGTGCCTGAAGGCGCGTCGGGGCGCGAGGGCGAAGGCCCGTCGTCGCGGGGGATCGCGACGGGTTCTTCGTCGACCGCCGGCAATAGCACGTGCACGGTCGTGCCGGCGCCCGGCGCCGTCTCGATCCACGTGTAGCCGCCGCTCTGCTTCACGATGCCGTAGACCATCGACAGGCCAAGGCCGCTGCCGCGGGTGGCGTCCTTGGTCGTAAAGAACGGCTCGAAGGCCTGGCCCGCAGTTTCGGCGTC
>JANORI010000180.1:0-8834 GCA_031415235.1 Acidobacteriota bacterium
TCTGCAGGACGTGCCGGTGCCCTCCGACGCTGTACTCGGCGAGATCGGCAAAGGCCACAAGGTGGCCTTCAACGTGCTCAACTTCGGGCGCTTCAAGCTCGGCGCCATGACCTCGGGCGGCGCCAAGTGCGCGCTGGCCGATTCCGCCAAGTACGCCGCCACGCGCAAGCAGTTCGGCGTGCCGATTGCCACCTTCGGCGCCATCCGCCACAAGCTGGGCGAGATGACCGCGCGCGAGTACGCACTCGAGAGCCTGATGTACCGCACGGCGGGCCTCATCGACGACACGGTAGCGGCGGCGGGCGGCTCGCCGGGTTCTATGCTGCAGGCCCTCGAGGAGTACGCCATCGAGGCGTCGATCGCGAAGGTCTACGGCAGCGAAGTGGCCGACTACATCGTCGACGAGAGCGTGCAGATCTTCGGCGGCAACGGCTTCGTGACCGACTACCCGGTGGAGCGGCGCTACCGCGACGCGCGCGTGAACCGCATCTTCGAAGGCACGAGCGAGATCAACCGGCTGCTCATCCCCGGCATGCTGATCAAGAAGGCCCTGAAAGGCGATCTGCCGCTCATCGCCGCCGCGCGCGCGCTGCAGGACGAGATCATGGGTCCCGCCGCCATACCCGACATGAGCGACCGCGTGCTTGGAGCCGAACGGCAGGCCGTGACCGCGTTCAAGAAAGTGCTGCTCTTCGTGGCAGGCACCGCCATGCAGCGACACGGCGATGGCCTGCAGCACGAACAGGAAGTGCTGTCCTCTCTGGCCGACATCGTGATCGACGCCTACGCGTCCGAGAGCGCCGTGCTGCGGGCGCTGGCCGCCACCGGACCAGCCGCAACTCTGCATGTCGCCACGGCCACCGTCGTGACGCATGAAGCGTGTGGGCGCATCGAGCTGGCCGCGCGCGCGGCCCTGGCGGGCCTGGTCGAGGGCGACACGCTGCGCACGAGTCTGGCGGCGCTGCGCCGCCTGATGAAACTCACGCCCGCGAATCTCGTGGCGCTGCGGCGCACGATTGCCGACGCTGTGGTCACCGTGGGTGGCTATCCGTTCGCGTAACCGCCGGAGCGGCGTACCACCGTATCGACCTGTGGCACACTGAATGGCGTGAGTAGCCGGTCGGGGTGGCGCGCCATGGCCATGGCGATGGCGCTGGGGGTACTGAGTGCGTGCGCGCAGGAACCGCCCGAGGCGGCCTACACACGCCAGGTCGCCGAGGCGCGCACGAAGAAGAACGAGTTCTTCCGGGGTGGCACCGACTCACCCCTGAAACCCGCTGACTACGAGACGTTCTTGCCGCTCAGCTACTTCGAAGTCGACCCGGCGTATGCGCCGCCCGGTACCTTGCGCCTGCTGGAGCCTCGCACGCGCCTGGTCATGCCCACCTCCACCGGCAAGCAGAGGGACATGGAGCGCGTCGGCTATCTCGAATTCACGCTCAAAGGACAGACACGGCGGCTCACGGCTTTTGCCGAGGCCGGCGAGTTGAGCATCTCGCGGCTGTTCGTGCCCTTCAGCGATCTCACGAGCGGCACCGAGACGTATCAGGCTGGCCGTTACATGGACATCGATCCGCAGTCGAGCGGCGTGTATGTCGTGGACTTCAACGCCGCCTACCATCCGTACTGCTACTACAACGCCGAGTACGACTGTCCGTACCCGCCGGCGGAGAACCGTCTGAAGACGCCGGTCCGGGCCGGCGAACGCCTGCGGGCTTCCGAGATCCTGGGGCCGAGGCGATGAGTGGGCTGCAGGCGATCATCCTCGACTTCGACGGCGTCGTCGCCAACAGCGAGCGCCTCCACCTGCGCGCGTTCCAGGACGCGCTCGCCGCGACGTCGCTCGTGCTGAGCGACGATGCCTACTACGAGCGCTACCTGGGTTTCGACGACCTCGGCGTGTTCAGAACGCTCGGCCAGGACCTCGGCACGCCGCTCGCCCCGGCCGAGTTGCAGGCGCTCGTGACCGCGAAGGAACATCGCTACGAGGCGCTGGCCGCCGCCGGCGAGATGCTGTTCCCGGGCGTGAGTGCCTTTATCCGCGAGGCCTCGACCCGGGTGCCCCTGGCCGTGGCCTCGGGCGCCCTCACGCGCGAGATCGACGACGTGCTCGTCCACGCGGGCCTGCGCGAATGTTTTCTCGCCGTTGTGGGCGCCGATCAGACGCCCAGGTCGAAGCCCGCGCCAGACCCGTACCTCGAGGCCTTCGCGCGCATGCAGGCCGCCGCAGGGCTGACGCTCAGCGCCCGCCACACGGTGGCCATCGAGGATTCGCGCTGGGGCCTCGAGTCGGCCCGCGCCGCCGGCCTGCGCACGGTCGCGGTCACCAACACCTACCCTGCCGACGCCCTCGCCGCGCATGCTGAACTGGTCGTGGAGGGCCTGGGCACGCTGGCCCTCGAGACGCTCGATCGCCTGTGCGAGCGCGCCTGATGACCACCCTGGCCGACACCCTGACCCGCATGCTGAGCGAGGCCGACACGCGTGCCGCGCGCGACGTCGCGCCGGGCGCGCTGGTGATCGCCGCCGTGGAGTACCCGCACCTCGACCCGGGCGCCTACCTGGCCAAGCTCGACGCCATCGGCAATCAGGCGCTCGACTGCGTGGCGCGCGCCGCGGGCGCGGAAGGGCCGGTGCACGCAAGAGTCGAGGCCGTGAACCACTGCCTGTACTCCGACCTCGGATTCCGTGGCAATCGCGATCGCTACGCCGACGTGCGCAACAGCTGCCTCAACCAGGTGCTCGACCGCCGTCTGGGGATTCCCATCACGCTGTCGGTCGTCTACATCGAGGCGGCCCGGCGCGCCGGACTGCAAGCCGAGGGCATCAACTTCCCTGGACACTTCCTGGTGCGGGTGTGGGACGGCGCAACCGGCACCGCGGACGACGGCCTGGTCGTGGACCCCTTCGACGGCGGCGCGGTGTTGGCCGAGCCGGATTGCCGAGCGCTGCTGGCCAGGCAGGACGACGGCGAGGTGGCCTTCAGGCCGGCGCTGATGGCGCGCGCCTCGCGGCGGCAGATGTTCGTGCGGATGCTCTTGAACCTGAAGCGGCTCTACGTCCAGAACCGCTCGTTCCCGCAGGCCCACACGGTCACCGACGCGCTGCTGGCACTCGCGCCCTCGTCGTTACAGGAACTGCGCGACCGTGGCCTGCTCTCGTATCACCTGCACGACTACGCGCCAGCGCTCAGGGACCTCGAAGCGTTTCTGAAGCTCGTGGCGCTCACCGACAAGGGCGACGAGACGCGCGATGAGACCACGCAGGTGTGGGACCACGTGAAGTCGCTCAGGCGACGTCTGGCCTCATTGAATTAGGCGCAAGGCGTGCTGTGCGTGCCGGCACTCCGGCGCCAGCGGACAGACGGAGCAATGGGGCGCGTGCTCCGCGCACGCATGAGCGGCATGGTGGGCCAGCACGACAACGGCGGCGGCAATCGCCTCGCGGTCGCCATGGCACGCCTCGAATAGCCTGCGGCGGGCCTCGCGGCGCACCCGCGCCTTGGGGCCGGAGCCAACACCCTGGAACCGGGCCAGCACCCTGGCCGCAGCGTCATCGACGGGCGCCAGGGTGTGCCCACCCACAATGAGCAGCGCGTGCGTCCTGGCCGCAGGGCTGAGGTGCGGCACGTCATTCAGGGCGCGAACGGCCCCGAGCAGCGGGCCGCGCACGACGACCTCCAACTCGCGGTGCCGCCGGAAGTGGCCGCTCCCGTTCTTCAGCGCCTCGATACGCTGATCGACCGCACCGACGGCGCTCAGCGCGTGTTCGAGATCGTCCTTCGACGCGCGGAACATCGCGTCGGGCGTCAGCGCCGGGAGCCGCTTCAGCGCCTGCCACGCCACATCGCGACGGGCCGGCAGCGCGCGGGCCGACACCACGTCCCACACGAAGAACGCAAACAGCTCCCGTGGCGGCGGCGCCAGGGGGCCATAGAACGTTCGGAGGGCGACAACCACGCCCTCCATCTCACCGCAGGCGGCCGATTTCTTCGTAGAGTGCGGCCGAGGCAATCACGCCGTTGTGGAAGTTGCCGAGATCGATCTTCTCGTCGGGAGCGTGCGCGTTCTCGTCGGGCAGGCCCACGCCGAAGAGCACGCACGGTAGGCCGAGCTCTTCCTGGAAGGTCGCCACCACGGGAATCGAGCCGCCTTCACGATTGAACACCGGCGCCTTGCCGAAGCCGCGCTCGATCGCCCGGCCCGCGGCCTGTATGTACTGGTTGTCGAATCCGGTCATCCACGGCTTGCCGCCGTGCATCCGGATGAGGGAGTAGTTGACCGCCTTGGTCATCACCTTCTTCAGGTAGTCCTCGAACAGGTCGCCGATTTTCTTGGGATCCTGGTTGGGCACGAGCCGCATGCTCACCTTGGCCATGGCAATCGCCGGCAGCACCGTCTTGGCGCCGTCGCCCGTGAAGCCCGAGAGCAGGCCGTTGACCTCGAAGGTGGGCCGCGCCCATACGCGCTCGAGCGTGGTGTAGCCGGTCTCGCCGAACAGCTTCGGTGCGCCCAGGTCCAGGCGGTAGCGCTTCTCGTTGAACGGCAGTTTGGCGAATTCGGCGCGTTCTTCGTCGCGCAGCGGCACGACGTCGTCGTAGAAGCCAGGGATCTTGATGCGGCCGCCCTTGTCCTTCATCTGCGCGAGCGCCTGCGCCAGCGCCATGGCCGGATTCACCACCGCGCCGCCAAACGACCCGGAGTGCAGGTCCGACTTCGAGCCGCGCACGTCGATCTGGAAGTAGGCCAGGCCGCGCAAGCCGTAGCAGATCGACGGCACGTCGCGGTCGAACATGGGCGAGTCGCTGATCACGACGACGTCGGCCGCGAGCAGATCTTTGTTGGCCTTGATGAACTCGTCGAGGTTGGCGCTACCGACTTCCTCTTCGCCTTCGATCACTACCTTGATGTTGATGGGCAGCGTGCCGGTCTGAGACAGGTGCGCCTCGATGGCTTTCATGTGCATGAAGACCTGGCCCTTGTCGTCGACCGCGCCGCGCGCGAAGAGCTCGCCGTCGCGCACCGTGGCCTCGAAGGGTGGCGACGTCCACAAGTTGAGCGGATCGACCGGCTGCACGTCGTAGTGGCCGTAGAAGAGGATCGTGGGCGCACCAAGAGCGCCCAGCCATTCGGCGTAGACCACCGGATGCCCCGGCGTCTCGACGAGCCGCGCGCCCTGCAAACCGATGCGGGTGAGTTCCGCGGCGACCCACTCGGCGCAGCGCCTGGTGTCGAGGTTGTGGGCCGGCAGCGCCGAGATGCTCGGGATGGCCAGAAACGTCTTGAGCTGGTCGATGTAGTGGTCGCGGTTGACGTTGATGTAGTCGACGATTTTTTCCATGGACAGATCTCCGCGGTCGCGCGACAAGCCGCGTTCCAGCACTGTAACACTGACGCAGCCGCCACCGGCGCGGGCCTACTCCCGAAGGCGCCAGGTCTCGCCGGCGTGCTCGACGGCGCCCTCGGATTCGAGCTTGACGAGGTGCGCCAGCACGCTCTCGCGCGCCTGGGGCACGAGCACCGGGTCGAGGCCGCGGTAGATGCATGCGGCGATGTCCACGACGCGCGCGGGTCCCGCCGACAGGACGCCGAGCACCTGGGTGTCGCGCCGGCGGCGGTGCGCCAGGTACTCCTCGATGAGCACGAGCGGGTCGTCGATCACCGGCCCATGGGCTGGCAGCGCGCGCGTGATGCCCATCACCGCCAGTCGCTCCAGGGACCGCAGGTAGTCGACGAGCACGCCGCCGTCCGAGGCGGGAATCACGACCGTGCTGCCGAGTACCAGCAAGTCGCCGGTGAAGGCCGTGCCAGACGGGACGTGCACGAAGGCGAGGTGGTCGGGCGAGTGCCCCGGCGTGTGCACGACCAGCAACGGGCCCTCGTCTGTGTCGATCTCGGCGCCGTCGTCGACGGCCTGCCATGCGACCGGCACGTCGATGTCACGCTCGGGCCACGAGTGCTTGACGAACCGGGCGCGCGGCGCGCGGCGCGACAATGCCGGCGCTCCCGACGCGTGGTCGGAATGGATGTGGGTGACCAGCACCTGCGCGAGCCCGGACGGCGCCAGCGCGAACACCGCGTCGAGGTGGGCGGCGTGGCCGACGCCGGCGTCGATGAGCACTGGCGCACGGCCGGCCACCAGATAGGTCCAGTTGCCGCTGCCGGTCATCGGGCCGGGATTGCCTGCGTGCAGGGGGATGCTCGTCACGCGTGCGCCACGAGGCCGCCGGACCGGCGGCCTGAAGTCAGACCCCTCACGTGCCGCCGTAGCCGATCGTGACGGCGCCGTGGTCGACGATCACCGGCACCGTGCGCGCCCCGCCGCTGTGCTGGAGCATCCGCGCCAGGTTCATCGGGTCTTTCTTGACGTTCACGTAGCTCACGGGACCACGCGCGGCGTACGCCTCACGGGCGGCCGTCGTGTAGGGTCACGTGTCTTTGCCGAAGATGATGACGGCGTCGGGTCCGGCGCTCATGTGCCCATCCTACGCGAATTCATGCGCACGCGGGCACACCGGGCCGCGGCCACGCGCTCATCGACGCTCACTCCACCGACAGCAGGGCGTCGGGTACTCGAGAATGTTGTCGGGGCCGAGGTGAAGACGGAAACACACCGAGCCTGCCTGGAGCTACTTGCGCTCCGCCGCGCTCAGCCGCGCCGAGAGCACGAAGTAGTAGGCCGGGAACACGAGCGAGAGCGGCATCCACGGCCCGTCCACCGCCGGCAACTGCCAGATCATCATGAACAGGCACACACCCCACACCGTGCCGAGCAGGGTCGTGGCCACGCGCCAGGTGGCCGTGCGCGACGGATAGACATAGCGCGTCGGCACGAACACCATCACCACGAGAAACGCGAGGAACGCAGCGTTTGCAGACTGGGAGAACCGCCACACGTACAGGTAGAGCGCCGCGATGTTCCAGTACGACGGGAAGCCCGTGAAGAAGTGGTCGGTCGTGGCCACCTTCGCGTCGTCACGGCTGAAGCCGTAGCCGCTGGCGATGAGCACCGCGCTGCCGATCCATATCGCAAGAACCGGCGGCACGAGCTCGGCTCGCAGGATCACCAGCACCGGCACGAACACGTAGGTGAGGTAGTCGACGATGTCGTCGAGCTTGGCGCCGTCGAACCACGGCAGGCGCTCCTTGACGCGCAGAACACGGGCGAGCAGGCCATCGGTCGCGTCGATCACCGTGGCCGTCGCCAGCCAGAAGAAAGCGGCACGATAGTCGCCCTCGTGCACGGCCACGGCCGAGGCCAGCGCCGTCACGGCGCCCGACGCCGTGTAGAGGTGTGCCAGCCAGGGCGTGAGCGTCACGGCATCCGGCTGACTACAGCCGCCTCACCGCGTCAGGGAAGCTGTTCCACACCGGGACGCCACAGAAATGCGAACCCTCGGTGCAGCGCGGTGACGCAACTTGGTTGCGCAGCACGCACGGCGGTCCCAGGAACTTGCCGAGGCGTGGATGCACGTGGCGCACCTGCGCGATCTCGTCCATCGACGCGAGGTAGATCTCCTCCTGCGCGTTGAAGCAGGTGCGCAGCGTCCACTTGTGCTGCAGCGCCAGGAAGCTGCCCGACTCCACCATGCGCAGGGCCTTGGCGTTGGGCAGGACGTAGAGCGCGTGTTCGAGCGGCACGCCAAGCTCGAGCAGGCGGTTCTTGGCGGTCCAGGCCTCGGCAATGGCGCGGCGGTAGACCTCGGCGGCTCTGGCGTTCTGACGGATGAGCCGCGGCGTGACCACGTCCGGCTGCGCGGTGTCGGCAAACGTCATCAAGGGGCGCGAGGCCGGCACCATGCGGTGGCGCTGGTCCTGCGAGTCGGCCGTGTGGCTCAGCTTCTTCTCGAACACGTACGCCGCATGGTGCAGCGATCGCATCATCGGCGAGTGGTGCGACACGTTGAGCATGTCGACCCGGTAGACATTGCGGGCCGGGTTCATCACACGGTCGATCGCCTCGTCATCGCTCAGATCGCCGGCCTCGAGCCCGAAGGTGGCCCGCACGGCGTCGCCCACGACACCTTCCGCGTCCCAAGACCAGTCGCGCAGCCGAGACACGCGGCCGCTGAGACGGGCGTCGAAGGCCGCCGCAAAGGCGTCGCCTCCGGCGCGCGCAGGGGGGAACGCCGCTTCGGGCAGCTCGTCTGCGCCCAGTGTCGCGAGTCCGACCTTCTCGAAGAACATCGGGTCGAACGCCTTCACGAGGTCGACCATCTGGCCGATGACCACGCGCGCCTCGTGGGGCGTGTCGCCGGCGTGCAGCATGCGGTGCAGGCGATGCAGCACCAGGCCCGACACCGTGTGCACCATCGACGTGAAGGCGGCAATCGGGATCACGTAGCGGGCCGTCTCGATCGCCTTCTTCTCGGCCTCGCGCTCGACCGCCTTGTGGCGCTCGGCGTTGTTCGACGGACGGAGGTAGCGCAGCTCCTTCAGGATCGCCCAGGCGTCGTCCTTGAGCAGCGCGGACAGTTCGGCGTAGTAGTCCCACGCTGCCAGCACGGCCTGCTCGTAGACGCGCCGGGCCTCGCCGTCGAGCGGCGGCATGAAGGCGCGCGGCTCCTTCAGCTTCACGTAGCGCTGGCTCGACTGCTCCGAGTTGTAGAACGGATAGGCGTGCAGCACGCTCCACACGAACTGGCGCGAGATGTTCTCGAGCCCGAACTCGAAGTGCGCGTGCTGGAACACCGTGTGGTGGCCACCCTCGAAGGTGAGCGGACCGATCGAGTCGCGCTGCTTGTCGGTGATCTCGGTCGTGCCGATCACGCGCGGCGAATAGCAGGTGCGGGCGGCGGCAATGGCCCCATCGTAAGGCGCCGCCGGGGCGCTGCG
>JANORI010000181.1:0-2579 GCA_031415235.1 Acidobacteriota bacterium
TCGAAGAGACACAGTGCTTTCCTTTTAATCGGCGCGGCAATCGCCAGCGCGGGGGCGATTGCGTGCGGTGGGGGATCGGGCGGCGGAACGCCCAGCGGCCCGAGCGGTACCGGCGGCGGTACGACGGCGAGTTGTCGTACGGTCGCCTCGGCGTCACGTTCAGTCCAGACCTTCGTCACCGGCGTGGTGGTCGCGGCAACCACGGCGTGCACCGCCGCAGGAACGGAGGCCGTCTGCACATCCAGTTTCACAGATTCGCAGCAAGGCGCGGGAACCATCATCCAGACGTCTCGTTTCGCGTCCAGGAATGACATCGTCGACGAAGCGGCCACCAACCCCCCGCTCTCGCTGTCGTTGGGGACGACGATCGTGATGTCGATCCAGGGCTTCTCCTTGACCACGACCGCCACGAATACCTACGACGCTCAGAGACGGCTCACGTCGACCACGGTGGGGCCGGTGCCGTCGGTCACGACGACGTTTTCGGCGTGGGATAGCTCGGGGCGACCCACCGCCAGCTCCCAGGGCGCGATCAGCTACGACAACGCGAATCGGTCGGTTACCCGCATCATGGGACTTAATACGTGCACGGTGACACACGACGCCAACGGCATCATCATCAAAGAGGTATGCACGGGGACCACCGCATCGACCACGGAGGTCACGGTTCTCACCACGCAGTCGGTCTGTAAGTAGCAGATCTCCGCGGGGCAACGCGTTCCCGTGCGAGCCCAGGCGCGAAGGCGCGCTCACGGGAACCGAGACCTGGCGACTGGTGCGGCAGCAGGGCGCTGCTCGCATCGCCGGCAGATGCGTCTACGATGGCCACATCGCGGCATGCGCCGGGAACGCCAAGTCCGACCAGATCCCCGTTCGCCTTCAACTTCCAGAACCGCGCCGGCGATGGTCAGCGCCGGGCGACGGCCACGACGTAGCGGCAGGCTGTGGCGGTCACATTCGCGAACGTGCATCGGCTGGGCGGGCCGAGCTGCAGACAGTCGCCCGTTCGCAGGTCGTGCCGGGTCGTGCCTTCGACGAACGTGAGCCGGCCACGCTGCACCCAGATCTGCTGGCGGATGAACGCGTAGGCCTCGGCCGGGAACGACGCGCGCGCGCCGGGCGGCAGATCCACTACGGTGAGCTGCAGATGCGCGTCGCCCGGCGGTGACACGACCCGGCGCACGCAGGCGGTGTCGGGGTCACGCCACACCGGCTGGGCCGCGGCGCGCGCGCCAGGCGCGACGACGCAACTTCGACGCGCACGAAGAAGAGCGACAGCGGCAGCCCGAAGGCCGCCGACAGGCGGCCGATGAGCGCAGCCGTCGGCTGAGCGGCGCAGCGCTCGATCTTGGCGATCCTCGCCCGGGACACGCCAGAGCGCGACGCCAGTTCCGCCACCGACCAGCCCCGCGCCGCTCGCTCTGACGCGATCCGGGCCGACAGTCGCGCATCCAGCGTTGCTCTTGTCGCGCCCTGGCGGCTGCTGGGCGCGCCGCCGGCGCGCGGCACACGAAGCTGGCCGTCAGCGTCTTGAAGCGCCGTCGTTCAGAACGGCAAGCCCACGTAGTTCTCGGCCAGCACCGTCGAGGCGGCGCGCGAGGTCACGAGGTAGTCCAGCTCGGCGCGTTGCAGCTTCGCCCCGATCCCGCCCGCCTCGAAGAGCGTGTGCGTCAGTGCCGTGAACCACACAGCGAAGCGTTGGGCACGCCAGACGCGTCGCAGGCACGTCGCCGAGTAGGCGTCCAGCCCGGCGCTGCTGCCCTCGGCGTAGAACTCGATTACGGCCTTCGACAGGTAGCGCACGTCGGCCAGTGCCAGGTTCAATCCCTTCGCGCCGGTTGGCGGCACGATGTGGGCCGCGTCGCCAGCCAGGAACAGGCGCCCCACCCGCATCGGTTCGGCAACCACGCTGCGGAGCGGCGCGATGCTCTTCTCGATCGAGGGGCCGATCACCATCGCCTCGGCGGTAAAGGGGTCGAGGCGGCGGCGCAGCTCGTCCCAGAAGGCGGCGTCGCTCCACTGCTCGACGGTGTCGTCGACCGGGCACTGGATGTAGTAGCGCGTGCGCGTCGGCGACCGCATCGAGCAGAGCGCGAACCCGCGCGCGTGATGGCTGTAGATCAACTCACCAGACACCGGCGGCGTGCCGGCGAGCACGCCCAGCCAGCCGACGGGGTAGACCTGCGCGTACAGCTGGATCGCCCCGGCCGGAACACTGGCGCGGCTGATGCCGTGGTAGCCGTCGCAGCCCGCGATGAAGTCGCAGCGCAGCTCGTGCGGTTGGCCGTGGTGGGAGTAGGTCACCCGAGGCGTCGGCGTGTCGAAGTCGTGGAGGGCCACGTCGGTGGCGTCGTAGACCGTGTCGCGACCCGAGCCGACTCGTGCCTGCATCAGATCGCGGGTGACCTCGGTCTGTCCGTAGATCGTCACCTGCTTGCCGCCGGTCAGCCCGGCGAGGTCGATGCGGTGACGCGCGCCGCCGAAGCACAATTCGAACCCGCCGTGGACCAGGCCTTCGTCGTGCAGGCGCGCGGCCACGTTGGCCTCGCCGAGCAGATCGACGCTCGTCTGTTCGAGCA
>JANORI010000182.1:0-1918 GCA_031415235.1 Acidobacteriota bacterium
ACGAGATCCGCCACCGCGACGTCACGACCAAACACGAGATCGTCTCGACCGCCTGGCTGCCAGCTGGACCGCTGGTCATCGGCCTCACGTCGGGCGCCTCCACTCCCGACAATCTCGTGGAAGCCGTCGTGCTGGCCCTCACGGAGTTCACCGCCCACGCCTGATCGGCAGGGTCCGGCGCGTAAACAGGGCGCGCGGATCGTCGTATTCCTTCCAGCGAATGTTCATGGCTCACCATCTCCGCGTTCCCGCGGCCCTGGCCGCGGCCCTCGTGCTGCTCGTCAGCCTGCCGCACGTCGCGACGGCACAGAGCTTCAAGTGGTGGAAGAACGAGCGCTTTCAACGGGAACTGGCCCTGTCGGCCGAGCAGATCACGCGCCTCGAGGACATCTATCAGGGTGCCGGGCCGGCCATGCGCTCGCAGAAGGCCACGCTCGAGCGGCTGCAAGGCGACTTGTCAAAGCTGGTCTCCGACGGCCGCGCCGACGAGACCACGGCCGATGAAGTCATCACCAGAGTCGAGACCGCCCGCGCCGAACTCGGCCGCACCCGCGGTGTGATGCTCTACCGCATGCGCCGCATCCTCACCTCCGATCAAAACGTCAAACTCAAGGTGCTCTTCGCGGAACACGAACGTGACCGCCATTCGCGCCCCAAGCAACAACAGTGAAGGTCTCCGAGAACATGATCATCGTGCGTCTTCTGCTCGTGCTCCTGGCCGTGACGGCCGCGCGCCCTGCCGCGGCCCAGTCCCAGGAGGACGCCCGGCGTGACTCCCTCGTGCGTGACGCGGTGGCGCGCTTCGACCGCGAGAACACCCAGGCCTCGACCCCCAGCCAGCCGGTGGCTGCCGCCGGCGCCGCCGCGTCGGTGCGTGAACTGCGTTTGCTGGACGCCGTGGAGCTGGCACTCGCGCAGAACCTCGACATCGCCGTGGAGCGCCTCACGCCTCAGGCCACCGACTTCCAGCTTGCCGGCCTGCGCAACACCTACCGGCCGCTGGCCAGCTCGTCGCTCGGCCTGCGCAGTCAGGTGAACCCGCCGACCAACCAGTTGAACGGCGGCCAGCGCGTCACCAACGAAACGGCGACCTACAACTTCGGCGTGGCGCAGGAAGTGCCGTGGGGCGGCGGCAACTTCGCCCTGACCTTCAGCAACAACCGGCTCGCCACCTCGAACCTGTTCGCCAACTACAACCCCACGTTCACCTCGACGCTCACGGCCAGCTACATTCAGCCCCTGCTGCGCGACTTCGGCATCGACACCATCCGTCAACAGATTGCGGTGGCGCAGATCAACCGTGACATCGGCGCCGAGACGCTGCGCGCGACCATCGCCCAGACCATCGCCAACGTGCGGAATGCCTACTGGGAACTGGCCTATGCCCGCGCCGCCGTCGACGTGGCGCAACGCTCACTCGATCTGGCGCAGAAACTGGTCGAGGACAACCAGGCGCGCGTGGAGGTCGGCACGCTGGCGCCCATCGACGTCGTGCAGGCCGAGGCCGAAGCGGCCAACCGGCGCCAGACCGTGGCCCAGGTCGAGGCCACGCTGGCCACGGCGCAACTCACCTTGAAGCGCCTGCTCGTGACCGGCACGAGCGACCCCATCTGGACGCAGGAACTGCGCGCCATCGACGTGGCTCAGCTCGACGCGCCGCCGCTCGACATCGAGGGCGCGGTACGCGCGGCGCTCGAGAAGCGCACCGACCTGGCCACCGCCCGCAAGAATCTCGACAGCAACGACGTCACGCTGCGGTTCTGGCGCTACCAGACCCGCCCGGCCGTCGATCTGCAGGTGAACTACGGCGCCCAGGGCGTGGGCGGCACGCAGTTCATCCGCGCGGGCAGCGGCCTCGGCAGCGTCGTGACCGGCACCATTCCCGGCGGCTACACCGACGCGTTGTCGTTGCTGAGCG
>JANORI010000183.1:0-7187 GCA_031415235.1 Acidobacteriota bacterium
GGGGTAGGAAGAGACTTCGAATAATACCAGAAGATCAGTATTCGCTGAAGATCCGTTGGATTTCGTCGCGACTAGTGGTCGTGGCCAGCGCGAGCATCAGCAGGATGCGCGCCTTCACCGGGATGTGGTCCTCCGACGACAGGCTGAACTCGCGACGGCGCTGCTGTGCGGGTGTGAGATTGGCGGCGCCGTTCGGGCTTCCCTGGCCGCGCGACGGCGCGATGCGGCCGGCGCCCGTGCGGGTGGCCGTGACGACGAACACGCCCTTCTCGGCCGCGTAGTCGATGCCCGCGTTCTGGTCGCCGCTCGTCGCGCCTGCACCCGCGCCGGCGAGCACGATCCCCTTAGCGCCGAGGTCGACAATGGCCTTGATCACGTCGGCGGTGGCGCCCTGGTAGACCATCACCACGTCCACGCGCGGCAGCGTCGTGATACGCGTGACGTCGAACTCGCTCTTGGCCGTGTGCCGCTGCAGGATGTCGCGGAACATCACCACGCGGTCGCGGTCGACGATGCCGAGCACGCCGTGCGTGGGGCTGCGGAAGGTCTGCAGACGCAGCGCGTCGGTCTTGGTCACGTCACGCGCGGAGTTGATCTCGTCGTTGAGCACGACGAGCACGCCCTTGCCACGCGCGCTGGGCTCGGCGGCGACGCGCACCCCTTCGAGCAGGTTGGCGGCGCCTTCGTAGCCAAGGGTGCTCGGGTTGCGCATCGAGCCCACCACCACCACAGGCCGCGCGTCTCGCACGGTCAGATGCAGGAAGAACGCCGTCTCCTCGAGCGTGTCGGTGCCGCTCGTGATGACGACGCCGGCCAGTTCCGAGTCGGACGCCAGCAGATGGTTCACACGCCGAGCCAGTTGCACCCACTGATCGAGCGAGAGCTGGCTGCTCGACACGTTGGCAAACTGCTCGTAGGTGAGAGCGGCCGCGCGCTCCAGCCCCGGCATCGACTTGGCGAGATCCTCGGCGGTGAGCCGTCCGCCGTCACGGTTCGAGATGGTGCCGCCGGTGGCCACCATGTGCACTCGCGGTAAGGGAAGCTGCGCGCTGGCGTTCGGGACCGCGGAGGTCAGCGACAGTACACACAGGGCGAGGATCGCGCGGAGACGATTGGGCATGGCGACTATTGTGATCGATTTCGCCCCGCCGGAGGCGGGGCCCAGAGACGCTGCCGCTAGCGAGGCGGAGCCACATGCTCGACGGTCTGAGGCGCAGCCTCGGCGCTAGCGCGCGCGGGGCGGCGCGGTGACGAGCGCCAGCCAGTTGGTGAGCTCGCGCGCGGCGAGCTCGGGTGTCTTGCCGTAAAAAGGCATGAGCGCGGTGGGCATACCCGGACGACGCGCCAGCTTCGCGCGCCACTGCTCGCTCGACACGGCGTGCACCTCGATGTGATAGGTGCGCCCGGCGATTTCTTCTTCGTAAAGGTGTGTCTGCACAGGATGCCGGATACCAAACGTCGGGTCACGGGGGGCGACAGCGAGCGACGATTCTACGACGCTGACGGCGCGAAACAAGCGAAGGTCGGCGCGAAGGCGATGGCGATTGCGCGTAGGGCCGCATAGTCGTTGGACTTCTGACGTCGAAAATAGTTTTCGACACGCATTCTCCACAGGACTTGCACGTTCCATCCACAGGTTTTCCACACGACGCGGTGCCATCGCTCGCTGGGCTCTTTTTCGGAGTGCCTTGACGCTTCGGAGACGCGCCACGTACGCTGCAGGAGTGGTGCGGTGGCGTAGCGCCCTCATGGCCGGTCTGGTGTGCGTGGTCGCCTGCGGTGCGCCCGCGGCCGCGCAGCCATCTGCGACGCCGCTGCTGCGCCTCTTCCTCACCGACGGCACGTCGCTCACCAGTTTCGGTGAGTGGGTCCGCATGGACGACCGCGTGGTCTTCTCGCTGCCACTGAGCAATGGGCCGGCGCCCGACCTGCAACTGGTTACCCTCGCTGGTGCGCGCGTGGACTGGGCCCGCTCCGAGCGCTACGCGGCCACGGCGCGGTCGGTGCACTACGCCTCGACCCGCGCGGAGGACGACTACGCCCAGTTCTCGAATCAGGTCGCGTCCGTGCTCACGGGCATCGCGCGCGAGCCCGACCCCACGCGCCGGCTCGCCATCGCGGCAGCCGCGCGCACGGCCATGGCCGCCTGGCCCAGCCAGCACCACGGCTACCGTGCCGCCGACGTGCAGCAGATGCTGACGTTGCTCGACGAGGTGATTTCCGATCTGCGCGCCGCGGCTGGCGAGGACTCATTCGAGCTGGGCCTGGTCTCCACCACGCCGTCCCTGCCGCCCGACACGTTGCTGCTGGCGCCCACCACAGCGCAGCTTGCCGAGGAACTGCTGGCGGCCTCCACGCTGGCCGAGACGCCGGCCGAGCGCTCCACCCTGCTTGAGCGCGTGCTTGGGTTGCTCGACCGTGCCGCGTTGCTGCTGCCGTCATCGTGGGCCGCGCGCGTGCGCACGTCGGTGCTCGCGTCACTGACGAGCGAGCGTGCGTCGGACGTGGCCTACGCCAGGCTGGCCACGACGACGCTGGACGCGGCCGCCAAGCGCGCCCGCGCGGCGGACGTGCGCGGCCTCGAACAGCTTCGCGCCGTTGTGCTCGAGGCGGACGCTACGCTTGGCTCGAAGCGGCCCGCCGAGTTGTCGGCCATGCTCGGCGCGCTCGAAGCCAGTGCCGACGCGGCTCGACGCTTGCGGCTCGCGCGCGATCAGTGGCGGCTGCTCGAACCCGACTACCGCAGCTACCGCCGCGCGTTGTTGCCGGCCCTGCGCGCCCTGAAGCGCGCCGAAGGGCCGCTCGAGGACATTCGCGCGCAAGCGGGCCCCAGTCCCCGGACCCTGGCGCTGTTGACGAAACGCTTCTATCGGGCGCGCCCGGCGATGGCGGGCACGACCCCTCCGCCCTCGTTGGCGTCGGTGCACTCGCTGCTGCAGAGCGCGTGGGACCTGGCCGACAACGCCATGAAGCTGCGATTGCGCGCCGTAGAGACCGGTGACCTGTCGCGTGCGACCGAGGCCTCGGCCGCCGCCGCCGGCGCCCTGATGCTTGCGGCCCGGGCGCGCGAGGACCTCGACAAGGCGCTTTCGCCTCCTTCGCTTCCGTGATCACGCCTCGCCAGACGCGCTTGCACCGCGCCGCCGACCCCGACGGTTTTCGCCGCGGCATCTGGGCGATCGTCGCGGCGCGGCAGCCGTTCGACGTGCGCGACACGTTCGTGGTCGTGCCCACGCGCGCGGGTGCCGACCAATTGCGCCGCACGCTGGAACAACTGGCATGGGCAGCCGCCACGCCGGCGCTGTGCCTGCCCCTGATGGGCACGCGCGCCGACCTCGTGGACGCGCTGGCCGCTCGCCTCGCCGACCCGCCGCCCCGCCTGTCGGCGTTTGCGCGCGAGGTGATCCTGGGCCGTGCCGCTCGCAACGCCCGTGCCCGCGGCTTCGAGCCGCCATTTGCCGTACGGCCAGGGCTCGTGGCCGAGATGCTGGCGCTCTACGACGCGCTCCGCCGCCAGCGGCGCACCGTCGCCCGTTTCGAGGAGTTCCTGACCGACGAACTCGCCGCGTCCGACGACCGTGGCGCCGAGCGGCTGCTGGCCCAGACCCGCTTTCTCGCCGAGGCCTTCCGCGGCTACGACGCCGGTGTGGCGGCGAGCGGTCAGCTCGACGAACACGGCCTGCGCGAGTACCTGCTGGCCGAGGTGCCGGACCGTCCGATCACGCAGGTGGTGGTGACGGTCACGGACCGCATCGCGGATCCGGCGGGCCTCTGGCCCGCTGATGTCGACCTGCTGACGCGCTTGCCGGGGCTGACACGCATCGATGTCGTGGCCACCGAAGCCCGGCTCACGGGTGGATGGCTCGAGCGCGTCTTCGAGCAGTTGCCGGGCATCGAGGAGCAGGCCGTGCCGGCCGGGCTCGAGGGCCCGCCCGTGTGTCTGGTGCCGTCGGCCGACGAGTGGCTCTTCACGAGCCGCGACCGGGAAGAAGAGCTGGCGGCGTTTGCGCGACGGCTCAAGGCCGACCATCGGGCCGGGCGGCTCGGCGCTGACGCCCGGGTGGCGCTGGTGGTACGGCGGCCGTTGCCGTATCTCTACCTGGCGCGCGACGTATTGGGCCGGGCGGGCATCCCGTACGAGACCCGCGACACGCTGCCGCTGGCGGCCGAGCCGTTTGCGGCGGCCCTCGACGTACTCTTCGAGTGGGTGGCTGGCGGCTTCACACGCCCGGCCACGATGGCCGTGCTACGGTCGCCGCACTTTCGTTTCGAGGCCGACGACGCACCCCTCGAGGGCGCCGCCATCGTGGCTCTCGACCGCGCGCTGGCCGAGGCCCGGTATCTCGGCGATGCCGCCCGGCTGACCACGCTCGCGAGCACGTGGAGCGAGCTGCCCGAACGCCGGCGCCATGAGCACGCGCGTCGCGCGCTGCCAGCGGCCCACGTCGCGGCCGAGGCCGCGCGGGCCCTGCTGCCCATGGCCACGGCGCGCCCCGTCGTGGACCACATCAGCACCCTGCTGGCGTTTCTCGAACGCTATCTGCGTCCGATCCACGAGGGCGATGCGCTCGTCGAACGCGAAGCCCGCGTGCGGGCGGCCGTGATCGGCGCCTGCCGGTCGCTCTCGGAGGCCTACGGCGCCTTCGACGCCGGCGCGGCATTCGATGTCACGGTCGTGTCGGCGGCGGTGCGCCGCTGGCTGGGCGCACAGACGTTTGCGCCCGCCACCGGCGAGGGCGGCGTGCAGATCGTGGACGCGGCCACGGCGCCGTACGGCATCTACGACGAGATCCAGATCGTGGGCCTCATCGACGCCGACTGGCCCGAACGCGAACGGCGCAGCATCTTCTACCCCGGCTTCCTGCTGCAGTCGCTCGCGTGGCCCGAGGAGCGCAAGCGGCTCGAAGGCGCTCGCGCGGCGTTTGTGGACCTGCTGGGCCTGGCCCGGCGGCACTTCGCGCTCTCGACCGTGACGCTCGAAGACGACGCGGTCGTGGAGCCGTCGGCCTTCCTGCACGAGGTCCGCGCGCTGGCACCGCCCCGACAGGTGGCGCCGGTGGACGAGTCGACGCGGGTGTTTCCGTGGCAGGCGCTCGCGCTCGATCCGCCAGCGCCCGACGCGTTTCATGGACGTGCCGCTCAGTGGGCGCGGCTTCGCACGTCGCGCACGACGGCCGACAGCCCGATGTTTCACGGCGCCGCCGGGTCGTGGACGCTGCCGCGCATCTCGGTGAGCCGGCTGGAACGGTATCTCGACTGCCCATTCAAGTTCTACGCGTCGCAGGTGCTGAGTCTGGACGAGCCGCCGGAAGACGACGACGGCCGCACGCCACTCGAACGCGGGCGCTTCCTGCACGAGCTCTTCGAGCGCTTCTTCGCGGCGTGGAAGACGGCGGGGCACGCGTCCATCACCGCCGAGCTGCTGCCCGAGGCGCATCGGCTGTTCGACGAGGTCGCTGGGCCGGCGCTGGCGACGCTGCCGGCTGGGGAGGCCGCCATCGAGCGCCTGCGGCTCTTCGGCACCGCCGGCACGCCCGGCATCGCGCGGCGAGTGTTGACGATGGAAGTGGAGCGAGGCGGGGTCGTGGTGGACCGGCTGCTCGAGTTCGAACTCGACGGCGCGTTCGCCTTCACCGCGGCCGATGGACGTACGCGGATGCTGACGTTGCGGGGCAAGGTGGACCGCATCGATCTGCTGAGCGACGGCACGTTTCACCTGATCGACTACAAGACGCGCGCCGTGCCCGACTTGAAGCGGGCGTTGCAGTTGCCGATCTACTCGGCCTGCGTCACGCAGCGCCTGGCCGGCCACCTGGGCCGCCAGTGGCGGCTCGGTGAGGCCAGCTACCTGTCGTACGAGGGGCCCCTCGCGGTCGTACCGCTGACCAGGAAGCCCGCCGATCTGCCGGCGCGTCTGACCGAGGCGCAAGGACAGTTGCTCGACGTGCTCGACGGCATCGCCGCCGGCCACTTTCCGGTGAAGCCTGCCGAGCGCTCGCTCTGTGCCTTCTGCGCCTACGGATCGGTCTGCCGCAAGGACTACGCGGCCGACGAGCCCTCGGACGTCGACCCGGTCGTGGCCACCACCGGCGCGAGCATCGCCACCACAGCAAAGGACGCAGGTGGCTGACGCGCAGCTGCCGTTTGCGTTCGACGACACGCCCGAGGCGCCTTTGCCCGAGGCGCTCGTGCGCGATGCCGACGCGCGCGTCTACGCCGTGGACCCGTCGGTGAACGTGGCGCTCGAGGCCTCGGCGGGCACGGGCAAGACCAAGGTGCTCGTGGACCGCTACGTGAACCTGCTGCGCATCGGCGTCGAGCCACGGCGGGTGCTCGCCATCACGTTTACCCGCAAGGCCGCCGCCGAGATGCGCGCCCGCATCGTGGCCGAGCTCAGCCGCATGGCGGAACTCGGGTCGATGCCGCCCGAGATCTGGAAGGAGCTGCGCGGGCGTCTCAGCGAAATCTCGATCAGCACCATCGACGCGTTCTGCCTGTCGTTGCTCGGCGAGTTCCCGCTCGAAGCGGACGTGGACCCCGGCTTCGGCGTGGCCGACGAAACGGAGACGCCGCGTCTCCTCGGCGAAGCCCTCGACCACACGCTACGGATCGGCCGCGCGCAGAGCGCGGTGAGCCACGACATCGCGTTGCTGTTTGCGCGCCTGGGCGAGGGGCGGCTGCGCGTGGCGCTGGCGCGTCTGCTCGACCGGCGGCTCGTGGCGGTGGCGGCGCTCGACCGCTTTCTCTCGCGCGCGCCCCGCGATCTTGATGCCGACACGGCGGCGGCGCGCATCGTGGAGCGCCTGCGCGCCTTGATGAGTCCCGACCAGCTGGCCCGCTTGCGGTCCACGGGTCCCGACGTCATCGCCTTCGCCCTGCTCTCGACCGGCCTGACGAGCGCCCTCACGCCCGGCGCGCGCGTGGCACCGGGCGAGGTCGCTGACCTGCTGGCGCGCCTTCGCGACTACTTCTGCACGCAGGGCGGCACGCCGCGCAAGCGGCCGCAACACCTGAAGGCCACGTTCCCGTCGGGCCCGGCCTACACCAGACATGGGCTGCTCCTGCAGGACCTCGGCTCCGGAGTGATGGATCTGGTGTACGCG
The DNA here is from genome assembly GCA_031415235.1 of Acidobacteriota bacterium. Classification (GTDB taxonomy): domain Bacteria; phylum Acidobacteriota; class Vicinamibacteria; order Vicinamibacterales; family UBA2999; genus CADEFD01. The sequence goes on from JANORI010000183.1 coordinate 7,104, forward strand.
CATCGTCGTGACGTGAACGTGGTGCTGGCGCGTAGCCTGCGCTGGCTCACCGCGCGCGCCATCGAGCAGTACCGCAAGACGCTC